>JAZKBX010000264.1:0-16247 GCA_040388455.1 Bacteroidota bacterium | reverse complement strand
TGATCGTTTCTGTAAAAAAATCAGACGAAGATAAATTCATTGACCTGATGATGGCATCACGCGCTGAGTTCGAATACTTGGGTGATGTTACAGGTAAAGAAATGATCATTGATGAAAAATCATACGGAACTGTTGCTGAAGCGAAAGAATTGTTTGATACAGCTTTAGGGAAATTGTTGAGTTAGATTGTTATTCTTGGAAAACGACACAAACATTCGCATATCTACCCCAAAACAGGTTGCTATGCGCTACTTTGTAGCGAGTATAAACTAATTACCTGCAATTTTAGGATGACAACAAAATGAACCGACACCAATATAAAGACTTTACAATTGAAGTGCTTGACGAACCGACTTACAAATATGGTTCGGCTGACAACAATTTCAATTATTCAAAGCATTACTTCGGTGATGGCGCTACCGAGTATCCGACTTCCAAACACGGAATAAAAATTTATCAAGACGACCAAATTATTGACAGTTGTATCATAATTGGCTCAGGCGGTTCGACAGGTGTTCATCAAAATTCATCCCTTGTAGACAATGACCGATTAGTAATTTGTTGTTGCGACACTGTATTTAGCTTGACACTTCCTGACCTTGAATTAAAATGGAAAACCCAAGCTGACCAAGCGACTTGTTTTCAAATTTTCAAACAACAAGGCGACTACATTGTACATGGAGAGCTTCAGGTAACAAAACTTGACAAAGACGGAAATAAGAAATGGGAATTTGGTGGAGCAGACATTTTTGTATCAATAGACAATGAAGAGGAATTTAAAATTGAAAGTGACGGTATTTTATTAACGGACTTTGCAAAGACAAAATACAAAATAGACTTTGACGGAAAACTACTCTGGGACACGTATAATCAGACATAAAAAACTGCAGGTAACAGGGGCTCACACAAAATGCGGGCATAGTGCAAGTTGCAAATGCATTTTTATCGGAGCTCGAAGCGCGGAACGTTTTGCATTTGCAATTCCCATTTGTACTTTTAATAAAGTTTTCCGGTTAATTCAGTTTTGTGGTTTTTAAATTCACGCACTTCGTGTAGCCCCAAAACGTTATGCACAATAGTAAGACAGACGAAAGTATGAGAGATATTTTAGACCAACTTGAACATTTAATGTATGGATATAATTATCAGGTGACATTTGGAATCGACATTTTTGAAAATTGCACTAACCTTGACGAATTTAAAATCAACCTGAAGAAAAAATTTCCTGATTCAAAACCTGAAATCGCAAATTTTATTCCCTTTGACCTTGCTGACTTCTGGGACGAAATAAATTTTGGTCTAAACTACAGAGGCGACAGTGCCGCTGGTTTGACACTAGATGAAAAGAAAAACGAGAAGCTAGAAAAACTACAACTTGCTTACAAAGACTTGCTTAGACAATTCATTAATGAAAAAATAAAAATATATAGCTACCCTGACGAAGAAGGAATACCCGGTTATCCTGTATATTGGGATTATAGATTTGTAATGAAAACTGACAATGACAAATGTTTATTTATTTATGGTTCATCCTCAGACTGACAGAACTACTGTGCATAACAAAACAAAAGATACTATTGAAATGACACCATCTTTACTTTATAATTTCACGAGACCTTTTGGGAAATTTGACGTAGCTCTTGTTTTTGAATAATAAACAGAATAACACGAGTTACATTTTTCAGTATTCGAACAACACCAACAAACAATTCTAAGTCTCACCAAATGGAAGATAAAAAGCCGGACCGCATCCGCAGAGAGCGATACAAAGGCACACATCCGAAATCTTATAAAGAAAAATACAAAGAGCTGCAACCTGATTCTTATAAAGAAGACATTGCAAAGGTTATGGAACAGGGACGCACACCGGCAGGTATGCATCGTTCTATTTTAGTTAATGAAATTTTAAAATTCCTTGCCATAGTTCCCGGGCAAGTAGGACTTGATGCTACGCTCGGTTATGGTGGCCATAGTTTAGAGATGCTTAAATGTTTGGTGCCGGGCGGCCGCTTGTATGCTATTGATGTGGATCCTTTTGAATTACCGCGAACGAGGGATCGTCTGGCTGCATTGGGTTTTGGGCCGGAAGTTTTAGTCATTAAAAAAATGAATTTCTCCGGTATCGATCAGGTTGTTTATGAATCAGGCCCATTGAATTTTGTACTAGCCGATCTGGGAGTTTCTTCCATGCAAATAGATAATCCTGAAAGAGGATTTTCATTTAAGATCGAAGGTCCTTTAGACTTAAGGCTTAATCCTAAAAGCGGGAAACCTGCATCAGCGCTTTTAAAAACCATTTCACAACAGAAATTGGAAGAGCTATTCATGGAAAATGCAGACGAACCCTATTCCAAACATATCTCGAAAGCTATAATTACCAAAATAGAAAAAGGTGCTTCAATAGCCACAACAAAAGCCTTACAAGAGATCATCGCAGAAGCCCTTGAATTTCTTCCGCCAAATACCCGTAAGGAATTGATTAAGAAATCCTGTCAACGCTGCTTTCAGGCATTGCGGATAGAAGTAAATGATGAATTTGGAGTATTGGATAAATTCCTTGAAAAACTACCCGCTGCGTTAGTATCTGGCGGCCGGGTGGCAATACTCTCCTTTCATTCAGGAGAAGACAGACGCGTTAAAAAATCATTTCAAAGTTTATTTCGTGAGGGTATTTACGCTGAAATTGCACCTGATCCTATCCGACCATCAGCAGAAGAATCTAATACCAATCCTCGTGCGCGTTCAGCAAAATTGCGTTGGGCAATAAAAGCATAGTTTATGATGGAAGTGAATAATACTTGATTGACAAAGGCATACAGAAAGCCTTAGCATTTCAATCCTTCAACTATAAATATTTTATTATCTTAGGGACCGCAAAATGGCCCTGTTAAAATGAAAAGTAAAATAGTTGCAATAATAAGTGGAATTATTTTTTTGCTTTTTTCCTGTACCCAGCAGGAAGATCACAACCGCTCAAATATCAATGCACCAAAAATTGTTGAATCCAAAGGTTATAGCGTCCCTTTGGATAGTATTACAGTTCCTGAAATAGTAACGGTTGGGTCTCCAAAAGTTATAGAAGCCGGCACACCGCAAATAATTCTCACCAATACCAATGTTCACGTTGCAGGTGATCCTGTAGTTATTTTAGCGGGTTCACCACAAGTAAGAACACCGGGTAGCAGCATTTTTTTACTTCCCAAAATGATACCTGTTGTGGATAGCCATTTTGTGGCCGGTATCCCCGAAGTTGTAATTACCAAAGATGCTTCTACCAAAGATCAAAACCCACAAAATTTTAGTTCGTTCGGTAAATTACAAGGTTTAAAACATGGCAATATCAATTGCATGCTTCAGGATAAATTCGGAAACCTTTGGTTAGGAACAGCCGGTGGAGGCGTTAGTAAATATGACGGAAAATATTTTACTCATTTTACCGAGAACGAAGGCCTGAGCAACAATTCTGTTTTAGCAATGTTGGAAGACAGGAACGGGAACCTTTGGTTTGCAACCTATGGTGGTGGTGTAACAAAATATGATGGAAAATATTTTACACATTTTGACGAAAAAGATGGCTTAAGCAATATTGTCGCAACAATGATTGAAGACACCAGCGGAAACCTTTGGTTCGGATTTAATGGTGGAGGACTCGGCAAATACGATGGCAAATATTTTACTATTTACTCAGAAAAAGAAGGTCTAACCGACAAACCTGTTATATCCAGCACAAAAGACAAAGATGGAAATCTTTGGTTTGGTACTGAAGGCGAAGGAATAATAAAATTTGATGGGAAATCTTTTTTCCATTTTTCTGTAATGGAAGGTCTTTGTGATAATGATATAAAAAATATTTTAGAAGACAAAAAAGGAAATCTCTGGTTGAGCACTGCTGGAGGTTTGTGCAAATATGATGGAAACACTTTTACAACTTTTACTACTGAACAAGGGCTGAGCAGTAATTATTTAACCGGCAGTTTAGAAGATGAAAGCGGTAACCTATGGTTCGGAACGTATGGTGGGGGCCTTATTAAATATGATGGCAGATCATTTACTCACTATATGGATACTGACGGGCTCTACAACAATCTTGTTTTCTCAATGCTGGAAGACAAAAGCGGAAATCTTTGGTTCGGAGCTTATGGTGGAGGTTTAACCAAATATGATGGGAAAACGTTTACACATTTTACAAAAAAAGAAGGTTTGACCAACAACGCTGTATTTTCTATATTGGAGGAAGAAAACGGAAACCTTTGGTTTGGTACAAATGGCGGAGGTTTGAGTAAATATGATGGTAAATCTTTTACTCATTTCACTTCTAAAGAAGGACTGGGAAACAATTTAATATGGTCAATGTTAAAAGACAAAAGAGGAAATTTTTGGTTTGGCTCCAGTGGTGGTGGTGTTTTTAAATACGATGGAAAATCCTTCTTTCATTTTACCGATAAACAAGGATTGTGCAATAACAGTGTGAGGTGCATGATAGAAGATAAAAAAGGAAACCTTTGGTTTGGAACCGAAGGTGGAGGCGTTTGTAAATATGATGGGAACAGAGTTGAAGCTATAGAAAAAGGCGAGAAACTATATTCAGGAACACAAGAGGACCTAAAAAAAGTAAAAGGAAAATTTGTTAGATCTTTTACAAATTACACTGTTAAAGATGGCCTTAGCAACAATGTTATTTTTTCAATGCTTGAAGATAAAAGCGGTGATCTTTGGTTCGGCACCTATGGTGGTGGTGTAAATAAGCTAACAATAAACGAAGAAAAAGGTCCTCAACAAAAAGCATCCTTTACCCGATTTACAGAGAAGGAAGGGCTCAGCAATAATTTTGTTTTCACGATGATCGAAGATAAAAATGGAAATTTATGGTTCGGAACCTCAGGTGGAGGAGTGAGTAAATATGATGGAAAGAACTTTACACATTTCACCGAAAAAGAAGGTCTGAGCAATAATGTTGTTTTGTCGATCTTAGAAGATAAAAAAGGGAACCTTTGGTTTGGCACCCGTTTTGGGCTCAGTAAATTAACCAATAACTATATGGCCAGGCTTACTAAAATGTATGCTAACGCAACAAACGACCAACCACTTTTGTTTAAAAACTATACGTATCAGGATGGTTTTTTAGGCATCGGTTGTAATGCCAATGCAATACATGAAGATAAAAAAGGAACCATCTGGATAGGTGCGAACGACAGGCTAACAGTCTTTCACGCTGAAGGAGAAGAATCCGATAATACACCACCCAATATTCAGTTAACAAACGTAGAGCTTTTTAATGAAAATATTGCATGGGCAATTTTTGAAGAAAATAAGGATACTACTTTAACACTTGGTAATGGAGTGGTAATAGCAGGTTTTGATTTTGATAAAGTTGATAATTGGTATGGCTTACCAAAAAATTTAAGTTTAGCATATAATAATAATTACCTCACTTTTAATTTTATCGGGATCACACAAAAACAAAGTAAAAAAGTAAAATATCAATATAAATTAGAAGGCTATGACGAAAACTGGAGTGTATTAACAAGCCGGACAGATGCACCTTATGGTAACTTACCAAATGGCTCTTACACGTTCAAAGTAAAAGCAATGAACAGCGAAGGCAATTGGAGCAATGAGTTCAATTACCCTGTTACCATTCGTCCGCCATGGTCAAAAACATGGTGGTTCCGCTCTCTTGTTGGCTTATTCATTCTTATTTCACTATATAGTTTTTACCGTTGGAGAACAGCCTCTCTGCGTGAAGCTAAAAAACGACTGGAGAAAACAGTAGAAGAAAGAACAGCGGAAGTGGTTCATCAAAAAGATGAAGCTGAAAAACAAAGAAGCTTAGTAGAGAAAAAACAAAAAGAAATTTTAGACAGTATTACTTATGCCAAACGAATACAAGAAGCAATTTTACCATCAGATAAATCGGTAAAGAAATGGTTGCCCGATTCATTTATTCTATACAAACCAAAAGATATTGTTGCAGGAGATTTTTACTGGATCGAAGAGGTTAAGTCTCCTATTGGTGGAGGCCACGGTGATGTTATTTTTATAGCTGCTGCCGATTGTACCGGGCATGGTGTTCCGGGGGCAATGGTTAGTGTTGTTTGTAATAATGCACTCAACAGGGCATTGCGTGAATTTGAATTAATTGAGCCCGATAAAATATTAAACAAAACACGTGAACTGGTTATTGAGCAATTTGAAAAAAGTAATGATGAAGTAAAAGACGGAATGGACATTTCACTTTATGCATTGAATAATAAAACCAATCAATTGCAATGGGCCGGAGCCAATAATCCTCTTTGGATAATTCGCAATGGCGTTTTAACAGAATACAAACCTAACAAACAGCCGATAGGTAAATACCCTGAAAATAACCCCTTCACCAATCATTTGATCCCATTGCAAAAAGGCGATAGCATTTATATTTTCACCGATGGTTATGTTGATCAATTTGGAGGCGCGAAAGGAAAAAAATTCAAAGCTTTAAAAATGCGAAAATTATTATTAAGCATGCAAGACAAGCAAATGAAAGAGCAGCTGGTGATCATTGATAAAATGTTTGAGGACTGGAAAGGAAGTATTGAACAGGTAGATGATGTGTGTATCATTGGTGTGAGATATTAGTATTGAAAAATCGGGGTATCGTATGCTAATTCATAATTTAATGTTAACCCTCAAAAATGAAAAACCTGATCATCTTTCTAACCGCTTTATTGATAAGCCTTAATACATCGGCTCAAACAAATTATTTTGTAGATGATATTAATGGAGATGACCTCAATAATGGAACAAGTTTAGCCTCCCCCTGGAAAACCATTCAAAAAGCCTGTAATGCTGCAACACCAAATAGCATTGTGCAAATTAAAACCGGAACTTATAACGAAAATATAGTTGTAAATATCAGCGGCACCCCCGGTAATTCCATCACACTAAAAAATTATTTAAATGATGTTGTGTTGATCGATGGAACAGGTACAAGCGGGACTACCATGCTCTCAGTAACAGATAAAAATTATTTAAATTTTCAAAATCTTACTATTCAAAACCTCACTGTTAATGATGCTCAAGGTATTCTGATAGAAACCACCGGAATAAATACATCCACAGAACTTACTTTTAAAAACATCACTGTAAAAAACATTAACTGGACAGCCAATCCCTCTACCATTCCTACTTCCAGTAATAATGCACAAAGTTTTATTGCATACGGAGGAGATGGTGGAATTACAAATATTACCATAGATAGCTGTAAAGTTTTTAATAATATTTTAGGATTCAGTGAAGCAGTGACGCTGGATGGGAACGTTGATGGTTTTACAATAAAAAATTGTGAGGTCCATGATAACACTAACATAGGTATTGATATTGCTGGAAATTACCAGGTTAGTTCAAACCCAACAACAGACCATGCAAGAAATGGATTTTTATTCAATAACACATGTTATAAAAATGTTTCATTGGCCGCTACTTCAGCAGGTATTTATGTTGATGGAGGACAAAACATACTAATTGAAAAAAATAAATGTTATGAAAACGGAAATGGAATTGAGATAGGCTGCGAAGAAAACGGTACGACAAACACTATTATTGTAAAAAACAATTTGATATATAATAACCAGGAAGTAGGGATATACGTAGGTGGTTACACTACCTCAACATCAGGCCAGGTGCTCGATTGTATCATCAGGAATAACACACTTTTTAAAAACAATTCACTCAACGATGGTACTGGTGAAATGAACATATCAAAAGCATCCAATTGTGTTTTTGAAAACAATATTTTTTATACAAACAATCAGGATGTTTTATTTAGCGTTGATGCTATTTCCCCTCAAATAAATAATGTATTCAATTACAATTGCTGGTTCACACCAGCCAATGATCCCAATAATATCACTGTAAACTGGCGAACTTCCACTTATTCGACTTTCGCTGATTATCAAACAGGAGTTTCTGGTGAAGCCAATTCTATTTACAACGATCCGGATCTTGTTAATACAGTTTTACCTGCACCTGATTTACATTTATTAACAACTGGTCCCTGTATTAATGCAGGGAACCCGGGCACAGTAATTACCACAGGAGAATTAGATTATTATGGAAATACAAGGTTAATTGGAAGTATTATAGATATTGGTGCATCTGAATTTGACGCTACAACCGGTATAAAAAATGTAATAAAAAATACAGATCACTTCTCTGTTTACCCAAATCCATTCGTATCAGAAACAACCATTTCTTTTAATACAGAATTAAAAAATGCTGAATTAAAAATTTTCAACATCCTCGGACAGGAAATTAAAGAACAGAATTTAAAATTAAAAAATGTTCAACGTATTACTATTAAAAGAAATGATTTAATATCTGGACTTTATTTTTATACAATTGCAGAAGAAAACAGACCTGTTACAACAGGAAAACTGATTGTAGAATAAAAAGTGCTGCTAAGAGGCTGTTTAAATTTTAAAAGAAAATATTTTATTGCCAGGGCAAAGTCTTCAACTACCCTCTGACCGATCGCGCGCACGGTCATATTGAGCCTGTCGAAATATGTGCGAAGGCTTTGAAAAAGATATTGTTATTCATTAAAATAAAATTTAAACAGGCTCTGATATCTTCGAAACGTTTACCGCCTCCTGAATTCAGAGCATATAATTGAACTGGCAATAGCAGCATTCAATGATTCCGCTTCACTTCCACCTGCCTTTGTATGAGAGAAGGATGGAATACTAATTTTATCAGTGATAAATGGTATTATACTATCAGATATCCCTTTTGATTCATTACCAATTACAATAAACCCATTAGAACTCAATTGTTGAGAATAAATACTTGAGCCTTCTAACAAAGCACCGTATATCGGGAATTTCAAATTGGCGGGTTGATCTTTTTTAAACTCTTCGAAAAATTCGATCAGATCAACATAATGCAGCTTTATTCTTGAAATAGATCCCATTGTAGCTTGTACCACTTTAGAATTAAATGCATCAACAGTTCCCTTGCTGCAAATAATAGTTTCTATACCAAACCAGTCAGCAATACGAATGATTGTTCCAAGATTTCCCGGATCTTTTATTTCATCCAATACAAGAGTCAACTTATCATTCAACTCATTGTTATTAAGAATATATTCAGGCATCTCACAAACAGCAAGAACTTCATTGGCTGTTACCTGTGCTGATAAACGATCCAATTCATTTTCTTTAACTTCAGCCCATTCAATGCCTTTATCAATTTTTACTTTACTCAGAAAACCGGCAGTAGCAAATACTTGTTTCACCTTAATTTTCGATTGCAATAACTCAGTTACAATTTTTGTTCCTTCAGCGATAAATAAATTATGTTCTTCTCTAAACTTTTTTTGTTTCAGGGAGCTAACAAATTTTAATTGATTTTTTGATAACATTTTTATTATATTAGTAGTTAGAATTAAGAATTAAGAATTAAGAATTAAGAATTAAGAATTAAGAATTAAGATGTAAGATGTAAGATGTAAGATGTGCTGATGTGCTGATGAACCAGTGAACAAAATTTTAATGTACAACGTACCAATGACCAATCCCTAATGACCAATCCCAAATCTCATCTCCCAAATCTCAAATCTATTTATTTTATTTCAGCAAATGTAGTAATTTAGCAACCGTTTAATTGGTTATGGATAGCCAATCTGTAAGAATTTACGAAACTGTGTTGGTATAATTATACCGCTTACGGTAGTTATTGGGATATTAAATTTCGGAAATTGTCAAACAGTCAAATCGAATTATCAATTGTCTAATTATAAAATTATCAAATTATCAAATTACAGTAAGCTACTGTTCATAGCTATATTGCCTTTATTATTTGCTGCCTGTAACCCAACAAAAAAGCTACATGAGGAGGAGTATTTACTTAATAAAAATTTTATAATTGATAAAGACACTAAAATTGACAAAAAGGATATTGAAAACTATTTAAAACAAAAGCCTAACCGAAAAATTTTAGTTTTATTTCGTTTTCATTTATGGCTGCATAACCAGGCAAACCCTGATAGAATTAAACTTAAACGCCTCCGTTATAATAAAAAAATTGAAAATCGAAATGTAAAACGAATCGCCAAAGGAAAAAAAGCCAAAAACAGCGAAAGGCAATTATTTGGTGAATGGCTTTTAGATATTGGTGAACCTCCTGTTATAGTAGATACCTTCCTTGTAAAAAAGACATCTAAACAAATTAAGATGTTTTTAAATAATAAAGGTTATTTTGTAAGTACAGTGCAGGATTCAATTCATTATAAGAAAAGACAAAAAGCAAATGTTTATTATAAAATCAATGCTTCTGCCCCTTACACTTTTAATAAACTTGATTACAAAATCCCGGATGAACTTGTTAAGTATAACGTTTACGGAGACACCGCCAACACCCTTATTTTAAAAGGGAACAATTACGATGTAGATGTTATCCAGGCTGATCGCGACCGGGTCACGAATACCTTAAATAATACCGGTTATTACTTATTTACAAAGGATTATATTTACTATGAGATAGACACCAGTATTGGTAATAGAAAGGTGAATATTACAATGGGCATAAAAAATTACGCAAAAAAATTCAACGAATATTCCGATTCAATAGTAGAAACACCTCATCAGCGTTTTAGGATCAATAACATTTATGTTCAACCTGATTTTATTTCAAAAAAGAATGATGCAGATGCTAAAGACACACTGATAGTTGGGGATTACCACGTTATTCACAAGGAAAAACTAAGGTATAAAACCAGAGTTTTACTGAACGATATCTTTATTCGTAAGGGAGAATTATACCAGTTAAAGAATGTGGAAGACACCTATAAAAGGCTTTCTGTGCTAAAGGCATTCAAAACAATTAATATCTTTTTCACTCAGCCCGGTGGCGACTATCTGGATTGCTACATACAACTTAGCCCTATTTTAAAACAGTCCTTTACTGTTGAAACAGAGGTAACGAATAGGTCAGGGAACTTGCTGGGTGTTTCAGGAAGTTTTGTTTTTCAAAACCGGAATTTGTTCAAAGGAGCTGAAGTATTCGAATTACGTCTAAAAGGTGGTGTTGAGGCGCAAAATACATTTAATAATGAATCTAAAGTTAATATCAATGATCTAACCGCCCCAAGGCAATTATTTAATACCTCAGAGTTTGGTCCTGAACTTAATATTAATATTCCTCGCTTTTTACTCCCCTTTAAAGTAAAATCTTCTATATATTCAAATCCCAGAACCACTTTCACCAGTGCCCTTAACTATCAGCGCAGACCCGATTATACTCGTACTATAACCAACTTTTCATTTGGGTATACCTGGAAAGAAACGGTAAAAAAACGTCATACCATTAACCCACTTGTTATCGACTATGTAGATGTTGAATTACAACCCGCATTTAAGGATTATTTACTAAACCAGGTTCAGAACAGATTTATCCTTAACAGCTTCAGTCCCCACTTATCAACCAGCACACGGTACTCATTTATTTATGATGAACAGGATATAAAAAAACAGCAGAACTTTTCCTATTTAAGAATCAATGCAGAATCGTCCGGTAACATTTTAAGAGGTCTCTCGGACTTGGCATACTCCCTCGATACAAATCTCATTAGAAAATATCAGGATGATAAATACAAATTGTTGGGAATTGCTTTTTCTCAGTACCTGCGTTTGGATGCTGATTATCGTTACTACTATAATTCAAGTGAATTGAACCAAATAGTATTCCGTGTTGCAGCAGGTATAGGCAGACCATTAAAAAATTTCCAGGTATTGCCATTTGAGCGCAGCTTTTTTAGTGGAGGAGTTAACGGAATAAGAGCCTGGCAATCTCGTACCCTTGGCCCTGGCTCCTACACCAATAAAATTTTCACTTCCGATCAGTTTGGTGATGGCCAGTTAGAAGCTAATATCGAGTATCGTTTGAAATTATTTAAAATAATTAACGGGGCAATATTTGTGGATGCGGGTAATACCTGGTTGCGCCAACCGGATCCAAAACGGCCCGGTGGAGACTTCCAATTCAACAGGTTTTATAAAGAAATAGCCATTGGCTCCGGCTTCGGTATTCGGGCTGATTTTAGTTTCTTTATTATTCGTACTGATATTGGTATAAAAGTACGTGACCCTCAATTTTTAGAAGACAGGAGATGGGTAATAGAACATATGTTTGATCCGGCCTGGAAACAGGAGTATCGCACATTAAACGATAAAAAATACAATTTTTTTGCCTTTAATATCGGTATTGGGTATCCGTTCTAATTTTTCAATTGTACCTCATTTCTGGGGTTAACACTTCTTAAAAAGAAAAACTCAAAATAATTTAGATTACCATTTTATAATAACGATACCGGAACCTCCTTGGCCGGATCCCGTACACCAACCACCGTTACATGCCCAATAGGAACCTCCTCCACCGCCACCACCAGTATTGGCAATTGCATCAGGAGTGTTGCTTCCCCTGGTTGTTCCATTCATACCACCTGGATAACTATTATAATTGTGCGTTTGTGTAGTACCTTCCCCGCGACCTCCACCATCATAACCATCTCCAGCATGCTCACTGCTGTTACCACCACCTCCACCACCACCAGCATACCCTACTGATGAACCTGAAAATGATGTTACATAACCGGCTCCTCCATTGCAGTTTGTGGCGGCATTGCCACCAATAACCCCTGCAGAACTATAACCACCACCACCAGCACCAGACCAAGTTATTGCAGAAGCACCTCCAGCAAATCCCTGTCCTCCAACTCCGGTACCTGCACTATTTGAAGAAGCATTACCGTTGGGATATGCCGCACCACCACCACTACCTCCATTTTTACCACCACCAGTACCACAACCAGAAGAACCACCACCACCGCCTCCAATTGCAGTGAGTGTCCCAAAAACAGAATTTTGCCCATTGTTCCCCTGGCCACAAGTAGCATTAGCAATCCTGGCACCTCCGGCTCCAACGGTCACAGTATAAACATTACCAGGTGTTACGGAATATGCAGCGTTAAAAATCAAACCACCACCTCCACCACCACCATTGCCGTTTGTAGTGTTATGATTACCTCCACTTCCTCCACCAGCGACCACTAAAACACCAATAGATGTAACTCCAACAGGACATGTCCAATTAACAGTACCAGTTGCAGTATAAGATATTTGACCGGATGTGGTAAAAATAAGTGTCAATACAGAAGATACACAACCATTACTGTTATAGGCCCAAACGTATCTTGTATAAGTAGTACCTGAGGTAAGCCCGGTCTCTGTCTTGCTTGTACTTGCCCCATTATCTGTTGCTGTACCGTAATTATTAGTTGTATTCCACTTATATCCAGCTGTACCGGTACCGGCAATCCAGTTCCAAACTATTTGGGTTGTGCTAGGTGTATGAGTACCTGCAGTTGGGGTAGTAAGATCTCTGGTAACCAATACAGTGCTTGTTGCAATACACGAACGTGAATCTGTTGCTGTAAGCGTATAAGTAGTGGTAATACCAGTACATTGTGCAGTGGTAACAGCTGTTGAAGAACTGGAGAGATCCCCTGTGGGCCCCCAACCGTAAGTATAAGGGCCTGTCCCTCCCGTAGCTGTATTTCCCATGGTAGCTCCAGCGAATACCCCAGCTCCAGCATTAACTGCAAGCAAAGGGGTAACCGTTAAAGCCAACGAAGATGCTGTACTCGCACCACAAGTACTATTAGCAGTTACTGTTAAATTGCCTGCAGTAGCATTACATGCGAAATTCACAACAATACTGGTAGTGCCTGTTCCCGAAGCAATAGTGAGACCTGTTCCACTATATGCCCACGTGTAGGCACTAGCCCCATTAACGGAGGCAATAAAATAGTTTACTGATTGCTGCCCAGGGTTAATACTTGAAGGGCCTGTAATGTTGCCTGGAGTATTAGGTATAGGATCTACACTTACAGCAAGGCAAGACTGACCACTGGTTTCGCAGGCATTATTCGCATTCACACATACACTGCCGGAGATATTTCCAAAAGTAGCACTTATAGAAACGGTACCCTGCCCCGAATTAATGGTTGTACCCGCAGGAACTGTCCAGGTATAAGAAGTGGCACCTGCTATTGCAGCTATTGTATATGTCCTGCTTTGTCCCGCACAAAAAACGGTTGTACCACTACTAGTGATAGCACCGGGACTAGGAAGTGATTTGCTCATGGAGATCCAACAGGAACCTGACCAATAATCAACTACTTTACAGTCAGTATTATATATTTGTAAACCAATAGCAGGCGTTGAAATAGCGTCTCGTTGCGCGGTGGTCATGCGCGGAATCAGTAAACCTTTTGTAGTAGAAGCAATATCCAATGCTGAGGTAGCGGCCGGGCTTGCTGTACCAATTCCAACAAAATCAGTGCTTGTGGTAAGTCTCACCACAGTTCCATCATCCGTCCAACCTCCCGCTGTTGACCCGCCTCCCAAAGGAGCCCATGCGGTACCATTCCAGTAATAAAACCCTGGAATTACATCATTTGGAGGAACGCCTGCAGTGGCTGTGTTAAATACCATCAATCCTGTTTCAGCAACACCTGGAAGTGGCGAAATTGGAGTCCCACTATTGGTTGCAGTTAATGGTAAACGTGGGATAAGGATTCCTTTGTTATTTCCAGGGCTCGCGTTAATATCCAATAATGCTGAGGAGTTTGGTGCGTTTCCGGTAGTGTTTATACCTACATTTTGGGCGAAGGATACAACACCCCAAACCTCACCTAAAGTGAGAGAGAAAATCGTCACAGCGATTAAAACACCTTTAGTTTTAATAAAATCCATTTTTCAATTTTTTATACGCGAACTGCGAAAGGATTATTCTTAAGCATTTCAAGATTAAAATTTAAGGGCACACAACCGATTGCGTTGTGATATTACCGGAATTATCAACAGTCATTTTCCAACAGGTGCCATTAGGTGCCACCATAATAACTCCCCCTTTATTGGTGGAAGTCTTATAAATAATTTCCCCTCCGCCAACGCTACCATCACCAATTACAATTTTTACTGCATTTACTGTTCCTGAGCCTGCAATCACTGTTGTAGCATTTGCACCAGTTGTTCCTGTTGTACCGACCAAGCCGGTTAAACCGGTTGAGCCTGTACTTCCTGTTGAGCCTGTACTTCCTGTTTTACCCGTTGAGCCTGTTGAACCTGTTGAGCCTGTTGAGCCCGTTGAGCCCGTTGAACCGGTAGATCCTGTCGAACCTGTAGATCCTGCCGAACCTGTTGTACCTGTTGAGCCTGTTGAGCCTGTTGATCCTGTTGAACCTGTTGAACCTGTTGAGCCCGTTGAGCCTGTTGAACCTGTTGATCCTGTTGATCCTGTTGAGCCTGTTGAGCCTGTTGAGCCTATTGAACCTGTCGAACCTGTTGAACCTGTTCTGCCAGTAGATCCAGTTGAACCAGTTGAGCCAGTTGAGCCAGTCGAGCCAGTCGAGCCGGTTGCCCCTGTCGCCCCCGTTGTACCTGTGGCTCCTGTTGAACCTGTTGAACCTGTCGAACCTGTTCTGCCGGTAGCTCCAGTTGACCCCGTAGAGCCCGTATCGCCTGTTGCCCCGGTAGAGCCGCTATTTCCTGTTGAACCTGTATATCCTGAACCGGTTGCACCGGTTGATCCTGTGCTTCCTGTAGATCCAGTTGCACCAGTAGATCCGGTAGCACCTGTTGAACCCGATGAACCTGTGGAGCCTGTATTACCTGTTGAGCCTGTCCTTCCTGTGCTTCCTGTAGATCCAGTTGCTCCAGTTGCTCCAGTAGATCCGGTAGCACCTGTTGACCCCGTTGAACCTGTGGAGCCGGTATTACCTGTTGAGCCTGTGCTTCCTGTAGATCCAGTTGTTCCAGTAGATCCGGTAGCACCTGTTGACCCCGTTGAACCTGTGGAGCCGGTATTACCTGTTGAGCCTGTGCTTCCTGTCGAGCCAGTGCTTCCAGTAGATCCGGTGGCACCTGTTGAACCCGTTGAGCCTGTATTACCTGTTGAGCCAATGCTTCCTGTAGCCCCTGTTGATCCAGTAGGTCCCGTTGCTCCAGTAGATCCGGTGTTTCCTGTTGAACCTGTACTTCCTGTATCACCCGTTGAACCCGTTGAACCCGTTGAACCCGTTGAACCAGTATTACCTGTTGAACCTGTGTTTCCCGTGGCCCCCGTTGAACCTGTATCACCAGTTGAACCTGTCCTTCCAGTTGAACCTGTCGATCCTGTACTTCCTATTGAACCGGTACTTCCTGTTG
>JAZKBX010000263.1:0-3061 GCA_040388455.1 Bacteroidota bacterium | reverse complement strand
ATCAATTCATCTCCCGCCTGATAATCAAGCCACATGTATTCGTCAAAAAGCATTTCATCCCCGGTGCTCGTTCCCGCAACAACTAAAGCAGGGGGACTGTTTGGATTGTTGGGATTATTAGCTGTATTGTCATAAACATGTTTGGAAAATAATTTATATCCTGCAGGAATTTTTATAAGGTTCGTATAGGTGTAATACCCTTGCCACATAAAATCCCAGTTGTTGATACGCACCAATGGAATGGTATCTGTGCCAGCATAGGCATAATTCACGATGCTTGTGCAAACCATGTGTGAATGGGGGAATGTAGCAAATATGGAAAGCGGAGCCTGTAATGTTCCGTTATCCGGGTATTTATCGGTGAAAGTAGTAACAGTGTTTGGAAGCATGTATAAACTCCAGTTTTCCAGCAATTCTTTATTGTAAATCGGGCGTATCCCTGTTTCACCAGCCGGATAAAAATACATACGTATTTGTGTACTGTCCAACTGACCTGAACTACCTGCTGGATAATGGATCTGAAGGATAATATTAGAACCGGCTTTAATACGAATACCCGCTTTTAAAGGTGCCTGTCCGGGGAATACAGTAGGAGCAGCTCCAGGTGCATAACCACCGATACCGAAATCTCCGGGAAGGCTGAAGCATTGTCCTGTTAGATCACTTGCAGCAGTGCCGGTAGTATCAACAAAAACAAGTGCGTGATGCACAATACCGGGATTACCGGGCACAACTTCATAGGCACGTAGCACTCTGTCTTGCGTAAGGCCGCTGGGAATAGAAAAACAAACGTAACTGTCGGTAGAACCGGCATTACTAGGAAATATTGGTGTTCTGAGAGTGATGGTAGGGGTTCCGCTAAGCTGATATTGAGAAGTATACACAGGAGCAGCAGGAGCAAGAGTGGTATCGCCTTGCAGTGCACCGCTGTTTACCCAGCTGATGATGGCGCTTTTATCAGCTTGAGTGATGGCTCTTTCATGTGAAAAACGTGAGTAGGATGTATCCGGAGACCAGGGAGGCATGTGGCCTTCCTGAACGTGATAGAGGATAGAAGCTGCAAAAGTTGATGTTTGAGTGTAGGTCATTAATGGCATAGGGGCTCCGCCTCCAACATGGTGACAAGAGGTGCAGTTGTTAAAGAATACCTGTGCAACGTCTTTGTAATCAAGTTGGGCTTTCGCTGAAGGGATCAGGATAATTGTGGTAAGGAATAAAATGTATATTTTTTTCATGTTTTTAATTTAAAAATTTATAGAAAGTTGGAACTGCTTTTTTCTACTCTGCTAATAACAATCTGATATAATTACATTCCGTTTCAAAACAAAATTCTTTCTTTTTGTCTTGAAACAAAAAGAAACAAAAAATTCAAGAAAAGGTCATCGGCTCGCACACCGTCCAACTCAGCCCCCGCTACCTTTTCTGGCCAACACACTGTTCTGAACGAATTTACTGCACATATAAAATTTTATTTAATCTGACCGTTTCAAAGTTAATTCTTTCTTTTTGTCTTTCATCCTTCGGTGGTTCGACAAGCGCTCACCACAGGCTCGCTCAGGACAGGCTTCAAGAAATTTTAAGAATCTTGTCTAAATTATTAAATTCCGTTTCAAAAGTTTAATTCTTTCTTTTTGTCTTGAAACAAAAAGAAACAAAAAATTCAAGAAAAGGTCATCGGCTCACACACTGTCCAACGCAGGCCCCCGCTACCTTTTCTGGCCAGCGCACCGTTCTGAACGAAATTTCTGCACATATAGAATCTTACAAGATACGACCGTTTCAAAAGTAAATTCTTTTCAAAAGTTTAATTCTTTCTTTTTGTCATTCATCCCTGGGCGAAAGCTCAAGGCCAACTACTCATTAGAGTAATCTTTTAATTGATTAACAAGATGCTTCGACTTCGCTCAGCATGACCCTTATTTAGGTCATTTTATAATTTTTTAAAATTAGTTTGTGATCACAATCTTTTTTGTGATACGATCGTTCGTTTTTGAATCTATCACTTCTACAATATATAAACCTGCCGGGATACTGCTCACATCCATAGCTGTATTATCACTGAACGTTTCTGAATTCAGGATACTTTGGCCGGTAATATTTAAAATACGAACCTTATATTCAGATTTTTTTGAAAGATAAATGCTAAGTTTATCAGTTGCAGGATTTGGATAAATAAAAGCATTAATACCACGTGCGGATGCTATTTCATTTACACTTAAAGGGTTAAGAAGAGGATCGTTAGCTAATAATTCTTCCACATCAATTAATTCATCACCGGTTTGGTATTCCAACCATAGGTAAGCGTCAAAAAGCATTTCATTTGAAGTGCTGGTTCCGGCAATAACTAAAGCAGGAGGGCTGTTTGGATTATGAGGATTGTTAGTTGTATTGTCATAAACATGCTTGGAAAACAATTTGTATCCAGCAGGAATTTTCATGAGTTTTGGGTATGTATAATATCCCTGCCACATGAAATCCCATTCATTTATACGTACAAGCGGAATGGTATCAGTTCCGGAATAGGCATAATTTACGATACTTGTGCATACTTTGTGTGAATGTGGGAAAGTGGCAAACATTGAAATTGGAGCCTGCATTGTTCCACTATTAGGATATACATCAGTAAATGTAGTAACAGTGTTTGCTGGCATATACAAACTCCAGTTTTGTAACGGTGCTGAATTATAAACGGGACGTATGCCTGTTTCGTTAAGCGGGTAAAAATACATACGGATCTTTGTGCTGTCTATCATACCCAAGGTGTTGGGAGGGTAGTGCAACTGAAGAATAATATTGGAGCCTCCGGGGATAAGGATACCTGCTTTTAATGGAAATTCTCCGGGAAAAATAATAGGAGAGGCACCGGGTGCATAGCCACCAATACCGATCTCTCCGGGAGCATTGAAACATTGTCCTGATAGGTCATCTGCAACTGTTCCGGTAGTATCTACATTAACAATAACATGGTGCACAATTTCGGGATTGCCTGGTATAATTTCGTATGCTCTTAGTATCCTGTCTTCTGCAAGACCTGTAGGAATGGAAAAACAAACGTAACTGT
>JAZKBX010000262.1:6089-11453 GCA_040388455.1 Bacteroidota bacterium | reverse complement strand
AAAGGTTCAGCAATTACCGACAGTCCTGCAGATGGAAGTGTTTATCAACGTGGTGATATGATCGGCAGTTCAAAAGTGGTTTATAACGGAACAGCTACTTCATTCACTCCAAACAATATTGTAGCAGGCACAGATTATTATTTTGCTGTATTTACCTATAGCGGCCCAGGTGCATACCGCAATTATTTGACAACAAGTCCACTTGCAGCAAATGTTACAAGCTTAGGCTCTATGCAGCCTACCGGTTATTATACCGGAATTTCAACTTCAAGCGCTACATTCCTTGCCGACCTGCACACCAAAATTTACCCACACACGCATTTATTTTACAGTAATTATGGACCGGCAGTAGTAACTCCTTTTGCTTCACGTGATACTACCGGGGATAACAGAGTTGTTACCTGCGTATACAGTGGTGAAAACAAGGTTTATACCGAACCTTTTGATTGGACAACAAACGGATTTAGCCGTGAGCATACGTATTGCCATAACTGGATGCCAACAGAGCCCGCACTTGGATTAGAAGAATATGAAGATTATCATCATTTATTTCCAACCAACCAAAACAGTGCAAATGCTGTACGAAGTAATTACCCATTAGGAGAGGTAGTAACTGCCACCTCTACCTACTTAGAAGGAGAGTTCGGATTAAATGCAAAAGGGGAAACAGTTTATGAACCCCGCGATTCTCATAAAGGAGATGCTGCACGTGCAATTTTCTATGAAGCCACTTGTTATACTACTATTGGTGGTAATAGCTGGGCATTACGTAATCCTATAAGTGGGACTATACCTTATGGGCAAAATCAAAACATCTTAAAAACATGGAATTTCCAGGATCAACCGGATGCATGGGAAATTGCACGTAATGATTTTATCGAATCCATACAGGGAAACCGTAACCCATTTGTGGATAGCATTCAATTTGCCTGTTACATCGATTTCGCTACCATGACAAAACTTTCTGGTCCTAACGTGCCATGTAATGCTGAAGTTCTTGGGATAGCTGATGCTCAAAAAAACAATGATCAAATGCGGATTACTCCAAATCCAAACAATGGGAATTTTGTTGTAAACTATACATCTGCAAAGAATCAAAAAGTAAGTGTAAAATTAATTGATATGCTTGGCCAGGTTGTATACACCAATGAATTAAAGGTGATCAGCGGGATCAATCCAATTGAAATAAGTGTACAAAACTTAAAAAAAGGAATTTACTTATTTGAGTACGTAACTGAAAAAGGAAAACAAACTGAAAAATTGGTTATTGAATAATATTTTTTTCGTTTGAATGTAATTTGAAAAGCCCCCTATTTTAGGGGGCTTTTCGTTTAAAAACGACTTATCGGAACACTGATTGTAGCTTCCAGCTATTAAAAATATTCTCATAACGAATGTCCAAGCAATAATTTATAGTTCAATGTAATTTTAACAAGGCAAAACAGGTCATTCAGAGCGTCATTGCGAGGTACGAAGCAATCTCAAACATTGGTATTTTCAGCGCTAACTTTTTTCGTAATTATAGTTACATTTCTGTGTTTGAGATTGCTTCGCTACGCTCGCAATGACGGAGGGGCTTCGCTCGCAATGACGTTCCAAATAGGCATTAAATTACTTTAATAAATTAAATATATAAAGTCTTAGATAAAATCAAAAGGAAATGAAAAGAGCAATAATTATAAGCTTGTATTTCTTATTAATTATCAGGTGCTTTGGACAGGCACCTAGATTAAAATCGATCATTTATGATTTTGACGGTTTGGATATTGCCCAAACGGATCTACCGGATGGAGACTATAATAATTTTGACCTGACCTATAAGATTGTCGCCAATCCTATTACGGCAAGTGATGTACTTGGTGACAGGGTCTTAGAACTGGATCTTAACTGGACAAGCGGAAAAGGAGAGTTTGGGAAAGGGATAACAAAATATATAGAACTGGATGTTTCTTCTGATCGTTTTAATTTCTATTGTTATAATCCATTATCCAATTACGCAAGTGCTGTTGTGGATGTGACCATTACTGAGGACGACAATGCAAATAACGTTTATGACGCATCTTTTGATGACAAGTGGAACAAGACCATCAATATTCCGCAATCTTCGGTTTGGCAGCTTATAACGGTGTCTTTAAGTGCCCTTTTAGACATTAATACAGGAGGAAATGGAATTTTTGATGCCGGATATACCGGCAACCGGGGAAAGGTTTTTACAATAGGCCTGACCTTCAGAAAATCAATATCAGCCAGCAGTCCGGAAAAATATTTTATAGATATGCTTTGCTTTTCTCAAGGAGCATTGCCAACCGGAAATACTATTTTAGATCTCCCTCTTAAAAGCGCTGAGGACTATTGTCGATTGGGGAGTTTAGCTTACCGGTCTCCTGCAGATTCAGTACCGAATGAAATTGAAAGTTTGTTCCCTTCTGTTAATAAACTCAGGTATATAAATATATTTATGCCTTATGCTCATTCGGGCACAGTGGCTTCTGCTTTCCCCGGAATATCTCTGCAACGTTTATTGAATAATGGTTACACGCCCATTATCACCTGGGAAATGATGTATACGGCTTTCCCACCTTTAGATCCTGTCCAACCTAACTTAAATCAGCTCACAACGGGTTTTTTTGATGCGTATATTGACACCTTTGCAGATAAGGTCCGATTGTATTCCGATACTATTCTCATCCGGTTATTTCACGAATTTGATGGTAACTGGTATCCTTGGGCAACAGCGGTAAATAATCAGGACCCTAACGACCTGATCTTAGCTTTCCGATATATTGTTGACCGCTTCAGAGCACGAGGCACTACAAATGTTAAATGGATATGGAGCCCTAATTCCTCTCCAAGTCCAAATGCAGCTTATAACTGGCTGGTAAATGCATATCCGGGAGATAATTATGTAGACATAGTTGCTACGAGTATTTATAACCATTCGCTGCAAGGGGTTCCTCCATGGAGATCATTCCGGTCCGTACTCGCAGAAAGTTATTATTATCTGACAAACTATTTTCCAAACAAACCTTTTTTTATTTGTGAAACGGCATGCAGGGAAAGGTATGCCACAGAGTTTAGTGGTTCACAAACAAAAGCAGAATGGATCTGCCAGATGGATAAGGACCTGCAATCCTATTTTAGTAAAACACGTGCGCTTATTTTTCTTAGTACCAATAAACAACACGACTGGCGGATAAATTCTTCGGTTGCTGCATTGGAAGCGCTGAGTATCTGTTTATGGGAGGATACGTATTATACAGAGCTACCTCTTACTGTTTCTGATCTTCAAAATCCGGATCTCTATAAAATTTATCCAAACCCTTTTACGAATGAAATAAATATAGCTATTGAAGCGCTCCCCGGATCAAAAACCAGTTACATGGGTAAAGTCTATGATATAATGGGTAAAGAGGTTGGCGATTATATTATTAATGAAAAAATGGCAATTGGGAATAGCCTTTCTGCGGGTGTTTATATTCTTGAGTTAAAAAAAGAAGGATATTCAAAAAAGATCAAAATTATTAAACAATAATACTATTCACAAACCGGTACAAATTAAAATCAGTTTTTTTTAATTCTATTTCTATTTGTTGCTGCAATATTTTTTTCGAAACGCTTTTCATCTTAGCGTTCTGAATTAAACGGTATGCTTTTTCAGCCAATAGATACGGGCGTTTTGTGTTTATGCCGGCAAGTTGATGTTTATCAATTGCTTCAATTAATTCATCAACACCTTCATATTTTATTGCAACAGCTTTAATTACGGGAATGCTCCAATCGCTCAATGGTTTGGAATGTACCAATTGCTGAATATTTTTCATAAAAATGGATGCTCCTGCCCTATCTGATTTGTTGATCACAAACACATCAGCGATCTCCATTACCCCTGATTTCAAGCTTTGCACCTCATCCCCTGACTCTGGAACAAGAACCAATACAGTGGTATCAGCTAAACCAACTATTTCCACTTCACTTTGTCCTACACCAACCGTTTCAACAATAATATAGTCAAAAGCAAAGGCCCGCATGATGTCCACCACTTCAATGATTGTAGCCGACAATCCACCTAAGGAACCCCTGGTAGCAATGGAACGGATGAATACATTTTCATTTGTAAAATGCTCAGCCATGCGTAATCTATCACCTAACAAAGAACCGTAATTAAAAGGTGATGTAGGATCAATAGCAATAATGCCAACCGATTTCCCTTGATCCGTCAGTTTTTTAATGACAGCATTTATCAGGGTGCTTTTGCCTGCACCGGGAGGACCTGTAATACCAATAACAGGGGTGTTTTTATTAAATTTAAGAGATGTTAAAATTTCCTGGTAACCCTCCAACTCATTTTCAACAATGGTAATACAGCGTGCCAGGGCTTTTTTATCGCCTTGCTGTAATTGTTGAATAAGGGTTTCAGGAGATTTCATATTTTAAAGAATTCACCACGGAGGCACGGAGTTCACTGAGTTTCACGGAGATTTTTCTCCCTGTTTCAGTGTGTTCTTCGTGTCCTGTGGTAATTTTATAACTCTTTTATTTTGGGTAAAAAAATATACAATATCATCCTATCTAATACTTAAAGAGGTTATTTTTTTTACAAGCCTAAAACTCAGCTGTTTTAGGTGCTCTAGGGAATGGTATCACATCACGGATATTTGTCATTCCGGTTACAAATAACACCAAACGCTCAAAACCTAATCCAAATCCGGCATGTGGAGCAGTTCCAAATTTTCGTGTATCCAAATACCAGTATAATTCATCTGTTGGAATGTGCATTTCATTCATGCGCTTTTCTAAAAATTCTAAACGCTCTTCACGTTGCGAACCTCCAATTATTTCACCAATACCGGGAAATAAAATATCCATTGCACGCACAGTCTTTCCATCCTCATTCAAACGCATATAAAACGATTTAATGTCTTTTGGATAATCTGTTAAAATAACAGGCTTTTTAAAATGTTTCTCCACCAAAAAACGCTCATGCTCACTTTGCAGGTCAGCACCCCAGTTTTCGATAAGGTATTTGAATTTTTTCTTTTTATTGGGTGTAGAATTTTTTAATATTTCAATCGCTTCTGTATAGGTAAGTCTCTCGAATTCTGTTGATGAGCAGAAATGCAATTTTGTTAACAGGTCCATTTCAGAACGCTCGTCCTGTGGTTTTGATTTTTCTTCGTCCAACAAACGTGTTTTCAAAAATTCTAATTCGTCAGCACAATTATCAAGGGCATATTTTATTGTATATTGTAATAGATCTTCGGCTAATTTCGCATTATCATTCAGATCAGCGAAAGCTACTTCGGGCTCTATCATCCAAAATTCGGCAAGGTGACGAGCGGTATTTGAATTTTCGGCACGGAATGT
>JAZKBX010000262.1:0-5989 GCA_040388455.1 Bacteroidota bacterium | reverse complement strand
TGTGCGATCTCCCTTAAAAATTCCAGACTGTGTTTTTTAGGTTGAAGCGGAAATTTTTCTGCATCGCTATCACCCAATATTTCCAGGTGTTTTACTTTCACCTCCACCTTTTGGCCTTTCCCTAAGGACTCTATCAACTCACCTGTAATACTAATAGCAGCACCTGTTGTGAGGCGTTTCAACAATGCTTCATCTGTATGTTGGAAATCCACCACAGCTTGTATATTATTTATTGTTGAACCATCATTCACTGCAATAAACTGATTGTTACGAAAGGTACGTACCCAGCCTTTTAAGTTTATTTCAGTTCCATAGGCCGTTGAATTTAACAGCTCTTTTACTTTTGTTCTTTTCACGATATTCGAGGGTATTAAAAATGGTTTGAGGTACAAAAATAACAATTAAGTAATCTGAAAATTTAGTAATATGATAATTATAAATAAGGTTCCTTAAAAGAGCAGTTAGACGGTCTTGCACTAATGTTTTTTAAGGCCGATTGACTTTGATAACAAGATTATCGTTGGATTTAAAAAGCACCCATGCTGTAAAGGTCTTATTGGAAGTTGTAAAACAAATTTCGCTATCACCATTTTCTATTTTCATCCAATTCCCTTTCACATCAACTATTTCGAAGCAATTGTTCTCTGCATAATTTATTTGCTCTGATTTTATGTCATTTAGTTTAAAATATTGGGTTGTTTTAAAGTCTTTTAATTCAATTGTTAAGAAACGGTCTTCTTTAAGCAAATTTTTCCAAGGAAGCATTTTTACAAACTTTGTATCCCTAATCCATGCGGTTTCTTGTGTCCCTTCATTGATTATTATTTCGAGCCAATTACCTTTCTTAGACTTACAGGTAAAATAAATGTCATAGTAACCACTGGTGTCGTCATTAAATGTCATTGGAGAAAGCCAATCGGTATAATTCTTTTCAACTATTCTCACAATTCTTGGAATTTTACTCCAGTCAAAATAAAAACTTAAGTGTCTATATACTTTATTGTCCTTGGGGTTCCTATAAAAATTAAAAACTACGGTATCACTTTTATAATTAGATATATCCTTTGCAGTCGATGTTGTCAAACCAAGGAAGGTAACTGTCGAATCGGCACCCTTAGCAAATTTATGCCACCCGGTGATAAGTTTGACCATTCCAGGATATACATCTGTCTTTGCGGAAAGAATATTGCTAAGAAGCATCAGAATAATAATTTGCACAGTTGTTTTCATAAAGTTATTATCGTTTATACTATAACGACCAAGGCTTAAGAAGATACATACCTAATAATATTATCGCTAAACTATTGATAAATTAATGCCCTCTTTCAATGTCAATGCTGCGTTAGGGATTGTATCGTAAATCCTTTTTGTTTTTCTCAAAAAGATTGAAGCCCTTCGACTTCGCTCAGGATAAAATCCAAGCCCGACCTTTCTTTTTCAAGAAAGGGAACGCCCAAATAAATTTTAAATTTACTCTTCGAAAACTTATACCCTCAGCCCAATCACCAATACGTCATCAATTTGCGCTCTGTCGCCCCTCCATTCAGAAGCCACTTTTTCTAATTTTTGTTTTTGTTCGTCCATGCTTAAAGCGTGAATTTCTACTAACAAATCCCTAAAGGGTTGATAATAGAACTTTTCATTATCGGGCCCACCAAACTGATCAACAAAGCCATCCGAAAAAATATAAATACAATCGCCTTTTTCTAATGTTATTGTGTGGTTAGCAAATTGAAATGATTTTTGTGACGAGAAACCTATTGATGCTTTGTCGGCCTTGGTTTCCTGCAGTATCCCGTTTCTGATCAGATATAAGGAATTGTGAGCCCCTGCAAATTCCAGTTGATGAAATAAAGGTTTTTGATCTCCTTTTCCAAAGCCTGAATTTTTATCATCCATCTCTAAACTAATCAACGCAATATCCATCCCATCATTGACCTTGCCGACCTGATCAGTTTGTCGCAACGACTCCACCACTAATTGACTTAACTCATTTAAAACCATTGCAGGCTGATGGACATGATTTTTTTTCACCACCTGTTCTAATAAGTTATAGCCCATCATACTCATAAATGCCCCAGGAACACCATGTCCGGTGCAGTCGACAGCGGCAATAAATAGTTTGGATTGCGGAGTTGAGCGCGCAGAATTAGATATTTCATGAAACCAGTAAAAATCACCGCTTACAATATCTTTTGGTTGATACAAAACAAATGATTCGGGAAGGTGTTTTTTTATTTCACCTAATGGCGGAAGAATGGATTCCTGAATTCGTTTAGCATAGTTAATACTATCCGTGATCTTTTCATTTTTTTCATCCAACAGCTTGTTGGCCTTTTGTTTTTGACGATACCCTCTGTATATAAAAAAAGCGAGTACAAGCACTAATGTAAAGCCCATAATAAAGGCATTGCGCAATATGACTTGTTTTTCCGCTTCAGCCTGTTGAGTAGATATTTCTGCATCTTTCTTGATCAGTGCTTTGTCTTTTTTTTCGGATTCATATTTTGTATTCATCTCCGCTATTTGTCCGCTTGAAGCCTCATTCAAGAGCGTGTCCTTAATATCAGAATACAACTTTTGATATTTAAATGCTTTTTTAAAATCACCTTTTCTATCATATAACTCCGCAAACGCATAATAAGCATCCTTGATACCTTCTTTATTACCTATTTCATTAAATATTTTTAATCCAAGACTTATATATTTACCCGATTCTTCAAACTTATTTTGCATCAAATAACAAGTGCCGATATTGTTAAAGGAAACTGCAATTCCACGTTTGTTCCCTATTTTTTGATTTATTTTTGATGATTTGAAATAAAAATCAAGGGCTCTTTCATAGTTCTTTTGCAAAAAATAAATATTTCCGATATTGAGGTATGAATCTGCGGTTCCTATTTTATCTCCTATTTCTTCACGGATCTTTAATCCTTTCAGCAAGTTGTCTAATGATTGTTTGTAATTACCATGCTCCTGGTAAATAAGGCCAATATTGTTATAAGACATCCCAATTCCTCTTTTATCTCCTATTTCTTCACGAATTTTCAATGCTTTTACATAATTATCCAACGCTTTTTCAAAATTGTTTTGTTTCAGATAAATAACCCCCATATTGTTATACGAATTTGCTGTTCCACGTTTGTCTCCTGTTTCTTCCCTTATCTTTAATGCTTTCAGATAATTTTCCAGCCCTTTTTCATAATTCCCCTGGTTTAAGTAAACAAGCCCGATATTATTGTACGAATTCCCTATACCTTGTTTATCTCCAATATTTTCGCGAATTTTTAATGCTTGCAAATGATTTTCCAGGGCGCTTTCATAAATACCCTGGTACCAGAAAGCTACCCCAATATTACTATATGAGTCCCCTAACCCGCTCTTAAATCCGAGTTCTTCTGAAAGTCTCTGACTCTGTTTTGCATACTTTATGGCCTCTTCATAGCTTCCGGTATTTAAATACTGCCTGCTTAGTATATTTAATGAGTTGATCTTGGAGGTGTCTTCTTTGGCTGTTTTTAAACTAAGAATAATTGAATCATTGGGGCTAAGCGGAATACCGTTGTTAACTTGTGGCAAAGCGGATACTGCCGGAATAGCGATAAAATCAATGGGAAACAGTAGTGATGAAAAGAAGAAAAGAGTTAAAATTTGTTTCATGTGTAACTAATTTATTTTTAAATTGTCACATGGAATTCGTATTCACTTTCATTCCCTGTTGTATATCGAATATCGTTATTGCTCATTTCATGGTAAAATATATTGCTCAACATCTTTATGGTTAAAAAAAACAAAGACGTACAAATGTATAAGCAATAACAATTATAAAATAACGGACGTTTGTCGCGATATGTCAAATATATAAAAATTAAAGGAGAGATAAAACACCTTGAAACAAACCGCTTAAAGCAATTGATTTAAAGAGGAGCAAAAAAAACCTATGCACTGAAATTGCATAGGTTTAAATAAAGAATAAAAATCTTTTATCAGAGGAGAATCGGCAACGCCACTACTTCACAACAATCGTTTTTGTGAAACGATCAGTATTGGTTAAGCCCACAAAAACATACATTCCGGATTGAAGTATAAAATCATTAAAAGACACGGAAAAGAGCCCTTCTTCAACAGGTATTTCTTTTGCGAACACTTCCCTGCCAAGCATATCGTAAATTCTTACAGTCATATTTTTCTCTGTTACATTTAATGAAGGCGAACCATCAGGATTCATAAATTTCCCATGTAATAGCGTTCCATCAAAAGGATTTGGAAAAACTTCAAAAACAGTTTCGTTTTTAAGGCTTAAAGATGCCGGCTCATTTTCTATACTTCTTTCCTCCGTTTCATTTGCCAGAGATATCATACCCGGTGCTGAAGAGAAAGCAAGTTTGGTATTGGGACGGTAATAACTTCTTGTTCCGGCACTTTTAGCGCATACTCCGCTACCGGTCAGATCATCTCTATAGTACAATGCAACATAATTGGAGTAACTGAAGCTCTGTACAGTTGAATTAGCAGTAAAACTGCTGTTATTCCAACAGATGGAGATCAGTAAATTACCTGTTCCGTTATAAACAAATGGAGTGCTGAAAGTGTAGGTATTCCATCCGTTAACGGCTGCAACTGTTCCCGAATAAACAGTAGTTGTATTTGATCCAGATAAAAATGTGGTATTGCTGAAAGATGCTGCCGAAACATGAGCTATAGTGATGGTAAAACTTCCCATTGGCTGTGAAGCAGCGTTTGTAACATTAAACGCCATAGACTTTAAATAAGGCGATGCAGAAGACCATCCAGCTGTGCTAAGTTCTGATTTTGTAATAATGTATTGTGTGCGTTCATCCATATAAACTGTGCCAAATGGATGTGCTGAATAGGAGGCTGTTCCATTCCCCACAGTGATAGTTGAATTGGTAGATCCAGAAGCAAGTGTTGTGAAAGAAGCTGTAGTTGAATATACACCTGTATTAGAACAAACAGCCTG
This sequence comes from Bacteroidota bacterium, assembly GCA_040388455.1. GTDB lineage: Bacteria > Bacteroidota > Bacteroidia > 2-12-FULL-35-15 > 2-12-FULL-35-15 > 2-12-FULL-35-15. Next base: position 1,008 of record JAZKBX010000262.1, on the reverse strand, counting down.
TACCTGAAAATGGTAAGCTGTAAAGGCAATTAACCCGTTTATTGATTTTGACGCTGTAGTTGATGTGATGGTGGTCCAGGCAGAGGCGGAAACGGCTTTGTATTGCAAATTATAACTTGATGCCCCTGATACAGCAGCCCAGCTAAGTGTAGCACTGTTTGAAGTGATAGAATTTGATAAAAGCCCTGCCGGTGTTCCACACGTTGATGAAGGCGCAGTGGTTGTAAATGTGGCAAGGGCAGACAAAGCCCCTGCTGATGAGCAAACCGCCTGCACCTGAAATTGATAAGAAGTAGATGCGGTTAAACCACTTATTGATTTGGATGTAGTGGTTGATGAGATAGTTGTCCAGGTGGATAAAGATGTTTTTTTGTATTTTACAGTATAACTATTGGCTCCCGAAACAGCTGTCCAGTTTAGCGTAGCAATTGTTTGAGCAAGAAAACTTGTTGTAAGCCCTGATGGCGTGCCGCAAGAATTGGTATTCAAACAAGCTGTAATACCTATTCCTCCAACAGTGGCGATCTTAGCTGCACCAATTGTATTGATCTCCGCTATTGTTTTATGAACTCCCTGTCCGGCACCCGAACCCGGAAAAACTATATAATCAATGATACCTTGTGATGTTCCACCGTTTCTGGCATTTGAATTAACACCTATCTGGTTAGCCAGGTAAATAGAGGCCTCACCTAATTTACCGGCAGGCCCGCCATCCGCAAAAATAGCATAGCAACCCAATCCGGTTACGGTATTGTAAACGTATCCTATGTCACCAAGCTGGATATTACCCAAAGTTTTTACAGCAGATGGAAGAACAAAAAAAGGGATTGCTTCTGAATTAACATATCTGAAAGGGCTGGTAGCTGCATAGGCAGTATTGATCAATGATGTTGTTGAAACATACATTCCCGGATAAGGACTTCCCGAACCCTGAATAACCGGGTTACCGCTGTTATTTGTAACTACTCCCCACCAGTTGCCCGGAGATCCTGCATTAGCAGTATAATC
>JAZKBX010000261.1:20542-36689 GCA_040388455.1 Bacteroidota bacterium | reverse complement strand
AATACAGGTAATTTATAATGCATTACTTCTATTGGTAAAAAATCTACTCCTTCAATATCTGTTAATTTGTTTTCCAATAAATGTAAATTAATTTCGGGTATCCCCGGATACTTGAAATCGCTGAAAATATACGCAAACTCTCGTCTGATTGCTTCCTGAACACGAGCGGATGCATACACATCCATCTTTTTTTTATTTATAAAATTGAATGCACGAATATCATCGAAACCAGCTGTATGATCTTTGTGTTCATGAGTAAAAATTACCGCATCCATATTTTTAACATTTTCGCGTAACATTTGCTGACGAAAATCAGGGCCGGTATCAATAATAAATGTTTTTCCTTTTTCTTCGATCAAAATAGATGTACGTAAGCGCTTGTCTCTTGAATCGGTTGATTGACAAATATTGCACATACAAGCAATGAGAGGCACGCCTTGTGAAGTTCCTGTTCCTAAAAATGTTATTTTCACAATAAATTCGATTTTTCGATTAAAAAATAAACACGTTGTTTTACAAAAGTTAAAAAACAACAAAAACGTTGAGTTCCACAATAGTATACTATTTTGATCTCTTTTTCAATCAAAATATTTTGACGATCATTAGCCCAAACCCATTACCCAATATCATCAATTTGCGAAGTGCTTCCTTTCCAATCAGAATGAGAATCAGCATAAACACAACCATATTTAACAAGCCTTTTGATGGGGCAAGGACTTGAGACGAAAAGCCTAAAGATGAATGAAACATCTTATCATTAACCAAATTTATAGTAACATAAATTTATACTAATTTACAACTTTATGCCAACAACTAAAACATCATCAATCTGTGCTGTATTTCCTTTCCATTCTTGATGAGCAGCAACAATAAGCTCCTTTTGTTTTTGCATACTCAAGTGCTGGCTATTTAACAATAATTCTTTAAACTTTTGTGCTCCGAATTTCTTTCTATCCTTACCTCCAAACTGATCATTATAACCATCAGAAAAAAGATAAATACTCATACCTTTTTTTAGTGGAATAACATGATTTGTATATTCCAGGTTCATTGAATTCCTTTTCGTTGTTATAAATCCTCCACCACCTATTGTTTGTCTGTCTGCTTTGATAACAGTTATTTCATTGTCTGTTAATACATATAAGGGGTTGTGAGCACCCGCATATTGCACTTGCTTATTTTTATAATCGATACAGCATAACGCTATATCCATTCCATCACGTGATAAGGTTCCGTTTTTTTGTTGATGCAATGATTCGTAGATACCTTTATTCAGGAGTTGGAGGACTTCGGATGGAACTGTAATTTGTTTTTCATTTACAATTTGATTTAGCAACGTATTTCCAATCATACTCATAAATGCTCCGGGAACACCATGTCCGGTGCAATCAATGGCTGCCAAAATAATTTTATCATTTACTTTAGAGAACCAGTATAAATCCCCGCTTACAATATCTTTAGGTTGAAAATAAATAAATGAATCGGGCAAGTGAGTTTGAATTTCATTTTCCTCCATCAAGATACTTTGTTGAATAAGCTGGGCATACGTTATGCTATCTACTATTTTTTCTTTTTGTCTTTCTATTATATTTTTTTGTCTTTGAGTAATCCTCCAGCGATTAAACATAAAGCTTGCAAATACTACAACCAAAAGTAAAAAACAGGAAACCAGGATCAAGATAATTTTTTGCTTTTGCTTTTCTTCCTGCACTAATACATTTTGTTTTTCTTGTTCAGCCTTTGCAATTGTTTCTTTTTTTTTAAAATCAAACATCATTTCCAAGCGCACCGTTTTTTTTGTGTTCTCTTCATTAAAGATACTATCTCTTGCTATTATGTATTTTTTGTAATGCTCCAGCGCCTGGGCAGGCCGATGAGTTTTTTCGTATAGTTCGCTGATGTTTCGCTGATGTTCTTCAATTAAATCAAGTGATTTTATTTCTGTGGAAAGAGCCAGTGCTTTTTGCAAATATTCTTCACCATCTTTGTATTTCTTCGTATCCGTATAAAGAGCGCCAATGTCACCTAAGTGGCGAGCAGTTCCTTCTTTATCTGCCACCCCCATACTCATTTTCAATGCCTTGAAATGATAGTACAAGGCTTTAGCGAAAAGGTTTTCCCGGTACATTGCACTATCGAGGCTTACTTCTTTGGCTTGATCATAATATAGGAGTCCGATATTGCCCAGGTTAACAGCGGCACCACTTTTATTTCCCAACTCTTCATACATTTTCAACGCCTTGAAATAATAGTCCAATGCCTTTTTACGGTCACCTTGGGCATCATATACAATCCCGATATTGGCGTAATGATGAGAAATTCCACCTTTTTCGCCCAGCTCTTCAGCCATTTTCAAGGCCTTTAAATAATAGTTCAAAGCTTTGGAATAATCTTTTTGAGCAGTATATACATTCCCTATATTGCCAAAATGGCGGGCTACACCTTTTTTGTTTCTCAACTCTTCATCCATTTTCAACGCTTTGAAATAATAGTCGAGTGCTTTGGGGTAATCTCCTTGATCATGGTAAACAAGTCCGATATTACCAAAGGTGGTCGAGATTCCTTTTTTATAGTTTAACGATTCCCATATTATGAGTGCTTTGAAATGATAGTCAAGGGAAAGAGTGAAGTTACCTTTGAGCCAGTTAAACACACCCAGATTTTTAAAGGATTGGGCAATAAACTTTGCTTTGGCTCTTCCAAGGGGAGTCAGAATTTCCTCTTTTTTAAACATAGCCAGAGAGAGGTCCAATGCCTGTGTACTCAATGTAATTGCAGTATCCGGATTATTATACATAAGTTCCCAGGCAAGCTCATTGAGAGTGTTTATCTTAATGCTATCAAACCTTAACCCAGCATCTTCTCCTTTAATTGTAGGAGTAAACTCCATGGAGGGGTTTTTATTTAGCATTTTTAGAACGAATCGCAAAGAATCTATTTTATTTTGCTGAGAAAAAGAAGTGAAATGACAAAATAAAAGTGCCAATCCCAGAAAGATGCGTTTTATTGCTCTTGTCATTTTTTTACTATAGAAAAAATTGTTTTATTAAACAAGTAATCTGCGTGGCTTACCTCACCAATGTAACAATTCCTTTGTACTCGTGTTTTTTCTTATTAAAATCAGTAACCTTAAATGAATAAATATAAACCTCGCCCTGTGAAATTTCAGCACCATGATTTGCTCTTCCGTCCCAAGGTTTATTCATATCGTCAGAAAAGAAAATCAAATTACCCCAACGGTCAAATATCGACATTTCATATTTAGTAATAACAAGCCCCCGGCCACTGAATGAATCGTTTATGCCATCATCATTGGGTGAAAACGCATTAGGGATATAAAATAAAAAGTCCGGTTCAATAATTATTGTTTGATAGGCCGTGTCCAAACAACTGAACTGATTGCTTGTAATCAACATGATGGTGTATATCCCTGTATCCGCATAGGTATGCGGTAAAGGATCAAAAGATGATACAGTATCTGTGCCATCGCCAAAATTCCAGATCCAGAAATTGGCACCGGCTGATGCATCCATGATCGAAATAACAGGATCAGTAATTATTGCTGTTTGTGGATCAACCGTAAAACCGGAACTGGGATCGGGATATACGGTGATGTAATTATTTTTAGATAAGGAACTGATACAACCACTGTCTGAGGTAACAGTTAATGTAACACTGAAAAATTCAGGTAAAAAAACAGAGTTGTTGATATAACAATGATTGGGATCGCTTGAAGGGCTTCCTTCACCAAAGTCCCATGCCCATTGTACATTGGTGCCGCTAGAAATAGAAGATAAATTTTGAAAACCAACACACAAGGGTTCGCAACCTGATGTATCATCCACTGAAAATAATACATCAGGGTTTGGATTAACAATACTAATTTTAGTAATAGAATCCACACAACCGAAATTTGAAACGACCAGTAATTGAACCGAATAGGAACCTTTTGCAGGATATAAATGTGATATATTTTGATTGGTATTAACAGCACTACCATCACCAAAATTCCAGATCCAGAATTGCAAATTATCGGTATTCGGTATAGTTGACAAATCATTAAATGGAACTGCGTTTCCATCACAAACATTTGTTGTGCTGAATGCTGCATCAGGCAAGGGATGCACTATAACCGTTTTTGTTACTGTGTCTTTACAACTATTGTTGGTTGAAACAATTAAAGAAACTGTATAGCTTCCCGGGCTTGCGTAGATATGAGTGGTAATTGGAGTTGTGCTCAAAGGTGCACCATCACCAAAATCCCAAGATACACCGGCAATAGTACCAAGGGAAACAATTGAGGAATCAATAAAATTCATTGCCTGATTTAAACATACATCCACAAAACCGAAATTTGCAATGGGCATAGGAAACACTGTAATTGAATCTTTCAAGGTATCTGCACAACCAAGATTAGAGGAGTGGGTGATCAGGGTAAACTCATAATTTCCTGCAGTCGCATACAAATGACTTGGGCTCCAAACAGTAGTATTTAAAGAGGAACCATCTCCAAAACTCCACGACCAGCTTGCTACGCTGCCCACAGAAGGGTTAAGTGTTGTGTTTGTAAATGCCGCTGAATCAAATAAACAGGTATTACTAAACAGGAACGCATTGGCCGGTGCATCAAAAACTTTTACGCTTAAATTTGCTACAGCCGAACATCCATTGGCGGTGGTACTTACTAAAGTTACATTATAGGTGCCCGGTAATGAGTAATAGTGTGAAGGGTCTTCAACATTACTTGTTGCACCACCATCGCCAAACACCCATAAATAACTGGTAATTGAAGTGGAATTGTCAACAGAAGAGGTATTATTAAAATACATCGTATCCCTAAAACATACATCGTTAAAGGTAAAACCGGCAGTAGGGTTGAAATACACCTGAACAGATTTTGTGATCGTATCGGCACAACCAAAATTATTGATTACAATTAAAGTAACACTATAGCTGCCTGCATTGGCATAAATATGGGAAGGGCTTTCAGTATTATTCACCGGGGTTCCATCGCCAAAATCCCATAACCATGAACTGATACTTCCCAAAGCAGTAGTGGAGCTGTTTGTGAATTGTGTGGCATTGGTGTTACAAACTGAAGTATTGCTGAATCCTGCAAGGGGTTTTGGATCAACAGCGATCTTAATGGTATCGCTTGCCCTACATCCGTTTGGATAAGTAAGCGTAACAGAATATGTTACCGTTGACGTAGGACCTGCTGCCGGATTATAAATAGCGGGATTGCTTAAACCGGAAGCAGGTGTCCAATTATATGTATATCCGGGCCCGTTAGGAGAGACGTCCAATGCAGTGCTCGAACCAAAACATATTGAGTCGCTTTGACTAGATACTGCAATTGAATAATTTAAGGGGTTAAAAATAAAGGGTGTACCAATAATAGTTAATCCGCTTAATGTATCTCCTGGCAATCCATCCTGGGAACCTCCTCCGTGAATCCCTCTAAGACCTTTACTCACATTAAAAGACACGTTAGCAGGCAATGTAGTTTTACTCCAAACACATCCCCCTCCTCCACCTCCGGAAGCTCCTTGTAAATAACAGGTTGGAAAAGCGCCATCTCCCCCTTTCGCATTCACATTTAAAATTCCGGTAAAATTATCAACATCAAGTAAAACAGTCCCTCCTCCACCGCCCCCACCCGTACCATCGCATCCACCGGTTAAAACATCAAAAGTGCTGGCGTCAATTGTATACCCGTTCCCAATTACTGAATTTGCTCTTACAATCACAATACCACCACCATTAGTACCGGGTGTTGCCTGAAGATTATTTTGTTGACCACCGCCACCACCGCCACCTAAAAAAACTTTGTTTAGTATATTGGTGTAAGACAATTGTTGGCCACCTCTGCCGCCTATATCCATTACAGGACAGCCTTCCCATGAGAAGCCACCATTTCCGCCAGCTCCAAAATTCCCTCCTCCACCACCTCCTGCATTAACATTGTTACCACCTCCGCCACCATTCGCTCGCTTCCCCATTCCATTGAGTTTTGATGCACTGAGAATAGAAACACCTTCTCCTTTTTCTGCACCAAAATAGGAGGTGGAAGGATAAAAATAATCGAAACTGCCCGGACAATTATAACCGGTAGGAGAAACGTTTCCTAAAGCAAATCCTTTGCCCTTGGCATCAATGTTATTATTAAAAGTTATTATTCCGCTGCATTCTATTGCAATAACACCTCCAACACTGCCATTCCAAACAGGACAAGTTATGGGGGAGGTTACAGTTGCATGTACAAATTTTGGCACTCTGATAAGTTGAACTGCACTTGCAACATCGTAAAGCCTTTGTAAAGTATCCGTCAAATAGATCGTATTTCCAGTGATACCTGATATATGAGAAAATTCGTAATTACCACAATTATTGAGATTCAAAATATCTCCAAAACTTGCGGTATTGTTTGTATCTACAATTGCGCCTTTCATCTGAATAATCAGTACCCTATTGCCAATAGCAAAAGCAGATGGATCAGTAACTTCTATACTGCAGCTCGAAACTAAGGTTACAGGTGTATATGAATTAACTGTTCCTGATAAACTATTGATGGTTTGTGAAAAAACGGGAGATAGGCTGGATAAAAAAAGCAGAAACCTGAAACAATTTTTTTTTTGTAAAAGGAACCAAAAAACATTTCGAAAAATTAATTTTAAAACTGACATTTTTCTATTTGTTGGTTACGGACAAATGGTTACGGATAAACGAATAAAAACGAATTTACGAAACTATGTTCTCTTCTCTTTTTTTTACAACCTGTTTCGTAAATTAGTAACCATTCGTTTATCGGTAACCTAATAAACAATAACTTTTTTAACTGTTTCAATATTCGGGTTACTAATACTTATCAGGTAAATTCCTTTTCCATATTTTGTAAGATCCATTTGTTTTGTATAAGTTCCGCTAAAGTCTGTTAAGGTTTCCTGATAAACCAAAGCCCCTAAAGCATTTAACAATGTTAGTTTATATGTTGATCTTGTAATCACATTAAATGAAACACTAAAATTTCCATCATTTGGATTTGGATAAACAGTAAAGAAATCGTTGCTTACAATTGCATCAATTCCGGTGTTATTAACATTAATAGTATTTGAAGAACAAGTGCTTCCACCTGCAATAACTGTAAAATCACCGTTTTGTGTTGGAGCATGTGTTTGACTTGTTGCTCCTATAACCGGTTGTCCGTTCCAGTACCACTGGTAAGAAGAGGCTGTGCTGGACGACAGAACAGCTCCACTTTGAGTAATTACAGGTGTTGGGCTTACAGTAATTGTATATGTTGAAGGAATTCCTGTGCAACTACCATTAATGGAAGGAGTTACCGTAACTGTTGCCATGATAGCCGCACTTGTTGAGTTAACAGCGGTGAAGGCAGGAACATTTCCTGCTCCGTTTGCAGCTAAACCAATCGCTGTATTTGAGTTTGTCCAGGCATAAGTGGCTCCGGAAGGAGTACTTGAAAAACTACTTGCGCCTATATCACCTCCACATACATTTTTGTTGGAAATAAAATTTATTTGCGGTGTTGAAGTAATTGTTATTGTTATTCCGGCACTTGCTATCGTTGCTGGATTTGCACAAGCTTCGTTAGATGTCATCACGCAGGTTACTATTTGTCCGTCAGTTAAAGCAGAGGTAATGAATCCGATACTGTCTGTTCCTACATTAACTCCATTTACTTTCCATTGGTAAATTGGTGTTGTTCCTCCATTGGTTGATGTAGCAGTGAATGTAAATGATTGGCCACCGCAAGCTGGATTTGTACCTGAAGTTAAAGCCATTGTAATGGTTGGTGCAATGGTCCCGCTTGTTGTTATTATTATTGGCGTGGATGTAGCTGTTGATGGGCTGGCACAGCTTAAGTTGGAAGTCATCACGCATGTTACAGCTTGCCCGTTTGTTAATGAGGATGAGGTATAAGTTGGACTGTTTGTTCCAACATTTACTCCATCCAACTTCCACTGGTACACCGGTGTTGTTCCACCACTGGTTGGTGTTGCTGTGAATGTGATTGACGCACCGGCACAAGTTGGATTTGAACCCGAGGTAACGGCAGTTGTTACAGCAGGCACAATTCCTGTAGTTAATGATATAACGATGGCATTTGAAGTAAACGCTCCTCCTGAGGTCATGATACAGGTTACTGATTCATTGGTTAATGTGGTTGTAGTATAAGTTACCCCGGTTTCTAAATTAACAGGTGCGCCATTCAAATACCATTGGTAGGTTGGGCTTGTGCCACCATTAACAGGCGTTGCCGTAAATGTGATCGATTGACCTGAGCACGTTGGGTTTGACCCGCCAGTTACCGCTATTGAAACAGATATACCTGAACATCCACAGGCTGCAAGATTACTGGTTGTAACCAATGAACTTCTCAGGGTATTAAGTGTTGCGGTGGTTCGTGTTGATTGCCCTGCAGTAAACATATTGGTACAGGCATCGGAAGAATAATCCATATAGTTATGCTGATAGTCGAGAGCTGTAGAACCTGATGAACAGGTATTTGCAGTACCATCTGGAAGACAATTACTTTGTGAACGCATGTGCGGAGGTATATCACAAACAAGGTCTCCTTCTGTAGCACACTGCCCTGGAGTATTTGGCGGACAAGTGGAACCAGAACCATCACCTTTGAAAGTATGAAACAAATCAAGCGCATGTCCCATTTCGTGGATCATGGTCATATTCAAATTAGTATATGATTTTAAGTTATAGCCGAGCGACCCGCCCGGATCAAAACCAAAAGCATTGAAAAGAATAATAGTCCCGTCTTCGGTAAATGCGCCTCCCGGAGGGTAATACGCATACCCTTGTGTTCCGGAACCGGCACCGTTGTTATCAATTTCAGAAACCACCCATATATTATAATACTTTTCATTGTCCCAAAAGCTTAAGGCCTTTATAGCCGCTTCATTATTTGTAGTGCCATCCACACCAACATTTTCATAATTACCGGTACCGGTTCCATTTATGCGATCAATTCCTGTTGTCGGATTTCCGGAAGGATCTTTTTGAGCCAAACAAAATTCTATTCCTGTATCTACGCCATTACCATCAAATTGGCTCCCAGCCAATTTTCTGTATGCATCAGTTAATGAGCTGATAGCACTGAGTATTTGTGCATTAGATATATTAGTTCCCGTTCCAACAGCTTCTCCTAAATGTATTACGTGTACTACACAAGGAATTGTAAAAGTGGCTGTAAGTGTCTGATTTCCGCCACCATTATTTGCAATTGATTTTTGTAGCAATGTTTCGTTGCTTTTGCTTCTATGCGCATATTCCGGATTGGTAGCCATTAGCTTATCATGTATAATATCCGACAAACAAGGTTCTGCCATTTTTTGAGCTTTTAATCCTCCATAGAAAGTTGAAAGCAGCAATGCCGCTAATAATAAATTTCGCATGTTTTTAAGGTATTGCTTTTCCATATTGTTTTGAAATTAATGCTTTATTTTTCTCTTGGATTGTAACTGTTTTTATATCAAATTAATTTCTTAATATTTCTGTATTAAGATAGCATACGTTTTTTACCTCACCAATGTTACAATCCCACTGTAATTGTGTTTTCTCTTATTAAAATCAATAATTTTAACAACATAAACATAAACATCGGCCTGTGCGAGATCTCCACCCTGATTTGCCTTGCCATTCCATGGTGTGTTAATATCATCCGAAAGGAAGATCAAATTCCCCCAACGGTCAAATATTGACATTTCATAGTTAAAAATAAAAATCCCTTTCCCGGTAAAACTATCATTTATTCCGTCTCCATCTGGTGTAAAAGCATTTGGAATATAAAATATAAAATCAGGTTCAATAATAACAGTTTGATACGCTGTGTCAACACAATTATATTGAGTGGAAGTGATCAATGTAATTATGTAGGTGCCGGAATCTGCATAAACGTGGGTGGGGTTTAAGAACGAAGAAGAATCAATACTTGTATCCCCAAAATCCCATGTCCAATAATTAGCTCCTGTTGATAAATTTGTAATTGAAATAAGTGGATTGGTAATGGATGCTATTTCCGGCTGAACTGTAAAACTCGCATTAGGATTGGGATAAACGGTGATATAATTGTTTTTAGATAAAATACTAACGCATCCGCTATCGGATGTAACTGTTAAAGAAACATTGAAATAATTTACTGAGTATATAGAATCATTGGTGTAACAATTGCCAGGGGTTTGCGAACTGCTTGTTGGGCCGTTATTGCCAAAGGTCCACAGCCACTGTGTATTTGAACCTGTGAGAATAGAAGATACGCTTTGAAAGTTTACACACAAAGGTTCACACCCTATTGTATCGTCTGCTGTAAAATTAACAATGGGATTAGGGTTAACAATGCTTAAATTAATGACAGAATCCTTGCAACCAAAAGTGGAAACAACTAATAACTGAACAACAGAAAAACCGGCCCCGGAATAAAAGTGAGAACTATTCTGACTGTTGTTAAGCGGACTGCCATCACCAAAATTCCATGTCCATGATTGTATTGTATCTGTTGGCAAAATAGTGGACAGATCATTGAATTGAGCACTGCTTCCATCACAAACAGATGATGTGCTGAATTGTGCGTCAGGAAGAGGGTGCACTTTTACACTTTTTATTATCGTGTCATTGCAATTATTACTATTTGTGACCACTAAAGTAACGCTGTAGGTTCCCGGAATCGAATATGTATGGCTTGGATCCTGAATGGTGCTTAAGGGGCTGCCATCGCCAAAATCCCAGGATCTGCTTAAAATACTGCCGCTGGAAACAGTAGATAGATCATTAAAATTCATGGCCTGATTTAAACAAACATTCATAAAATCGAAATCTGCAATAGCAGAAGGAAATACAGTAATACTATCTTGCAAAGTATCAGGGCAACCAAGGTTGGATGAGTAAGTAATCAGGGTAACCTGGTAAGTTCCTGAAATAGCGTATAAATGCCCGGGACTCCATACCGAAGTATTAAGTGCAGAGCCATCACCAAAATCCCATAACCAACCGGCAATATTGCCCATAGTAGGATCAATTGAAGTATTTGCAAAAATCGCTGAATCCGATAAACAGGTATTACTGAATGTGAACACAGAGCCCGGCCTGTCAAATACTTTAACCTGAGTATTAAATGCGTTGGAACATCCATCAATGGTTGTTGTCACCAAAGTAACAGAGAATGTTCCTGAGTCCGAATAATAATGATCAGGGTCTTGCAAACTGCCTGTAGGTCCGCTATCACCAAACACCCATAAATAGGAAGCTATTGAAGTTGAGTTGTCAACTGAAGAAGTATTTGTAAAATTCAATGTATCACCAAAGCAAACATTACTATGGGTAAAAGCAACAGTTGGTTTAAAATAAACCTCTACAGATTTTGTAACCGTATCCGTACAACCATCGCTGCTGTTTATCATTAATAAAACATTGTAAGTTCCCGGATTAGCATACGTATGAGTAGGATTTTGAGTGGTGTTGACCGGGCTCCCATCATCAAAATTCCAGGCCCAGCTAGTAATACTGCCTGAAGATGCGGTTGAATTATCAGTAAACGTAGTAACATTTCCAACACAAACGCTGGTTGATGAAAAATCAGGAACAATATCTACCAGGTTAAATGTGATGGTATCATATAATGACCCGCCAATTGTCAGGAAAGCTTGAATACTTATGGTTTGTGCAGTGGTGGCGCCTAAGGAATAAGTTACATTTGCCTGCCAGGTAGAGTCGGTAAGAATCACAGCATGCATTGGAGAGCCATTAAATGCCCCTGTTAAAATTATAGAATCCGCAGGGCAGGCCGTAGTTCCTAAGATATTCTGGCTACAGGAAATATCTGCGCTCACCGTTGCATCAACTGTAGGTGAATTTGTTTCCAAAGGACCTAAATTATCCAGGCTAATGTTAACATAGCCGCTACATGGTGATATCCAATAGGGGCGGAATGAAACAAAACACCAGTTAGAAGTTGGAGTTAATGTTACCGTATACGTTTGCCAGGTGGTGCTGGTGATGGGCCCTGATTGCCATAATACTTCACTGGCCGCACATAATCCATTTGAACCCAATATTTCAATGGAACTGTAGCAATCGCCCGGCCCGGCAGTATTGTAGACATCGCTATGTGCCAGGTCCACAGAAAAAGAATAAACTTGTCCGGCAGTCATACAGGAGCTAAGCGCCTGACTTGATCCTTCATAATATCCTGCAGCATTGGTCCCGTCTTGTAAAAAACTTACATAAGAGTTGCCATGAGAGGCCGGTTGAGTAAAGCCCCAGGAACCGGGCTGAGTGTCGGGGGTTCCACCACAATTCACCCATGGGCCCGGCTGACAGCCTGCACAAGAAGGACCTTCAAATGATGGATTGATAAAAGAAAGAGGAGGAGAAGGAGTTGTCCCGCATTGCGCAAATAAATAATTTGAAGACAAACAAAATATGGCGAATATAAATACTACAATTTTTTTCATGAGAAGATTGCCTCCTACCTTACCAATGTAACAATACCCCTGTAAATATGTTTGCTTCGGTTAAAACCGGTAATTTTAACAACATACACATAAACATCTACCTGTGCTATTTCACTGCCGCTATTTATTTTTCCATCCCATGGTTTACTGATATCATCTGAAAAGAAAATTAAATTACCCCAACGGTCAAAAATCGTCATCTCGTAGTCTTTAATAAAAATGCCCTGGCCAGCGAACGTCTCATTTATTCCATCTCCATCCGGTGTAAAGGCGTTTGGAATATAAAATACAAAATCGGGCTCAATAATAATAGTTTGATACGCTGTATCGATACAGTTGTATTGAGTGGATGCAATTAACGTTATTGTATACGTTCCTGTATCAGCATAAGTATGCGGGAGTGGATCGGATAGATTAGTTGTATCCGAACCATCACCAAAATTCCAGTTCCAAAAATCAGCACCTGCAGATAGATCTGAAATTGAAATAACGGGATTGGTAATCACTGCTGTTTTCGGCTGAACCGTAAAGCTCGCATTAGGGTTAGGATATACTGTAATATAATTATTTTTAGATCTGGTACTGACACAGCCGCTATCAGAGGTGACCGTTAAAGTAACAGTATAAAAATTTGCCGCAAAAACAGAATCATTGATGTAACAGTGGTCAAAGGACTGTGAATTGCTAATGGAGTTTCCATCACCAAGATCCCATGCCCATTTTATATTAGCCCCTGATAGTATGGTTGAAGAATTTAGAAAAGCAATACACAAAGGTTCACAACCAATGGTATCGTTTGCTGCAAAATTTACAACAGGATTAGGATTAATAATACTTGTTTTTGTTATTGAATCCTTACAACCAAAATTTGAAACCACCAATAATTCCACCTGATAGGAGCCTGCAGCAGGAAAAAGATGGGAGGAGTTTTGATTATTATAAACAGGACTGCCATCACCAAAGCTCCACGACCATGATTGTAATGTATCAGTGGCAAGGATATTAGACAGATCATTGAATTGAACAACACTTCCGTCACAAACATTTAAAAAGCTGAATTTTGCAACAGGCAAAGCGTGCACCACCACAACTTTTGATACTGTGTTTTTACAGCCATTGTTGGTTGTTACCATAAGCGAAACTGTATAGGTTCCCGGAATAGCATAAACATGATTTGGATTTTGAATGATGCTTATTGCAGTCCCATCACCAAAATTCCAGGACCAGCCTGCAATGCTTCCACTTGAAACAGTTGATTGATCATCAAAAATCATCGCTTCATTTAAACACACATTGGTAAAACCAAAATTGGCAATAGGCATAGGAAACACGGTAATTGAATCATGCAGTGTATCCGGACAACCAAGATTGGATGAGTATGTAATCAACGTTGTTTGGTAATTCCCCGGAACGGCATACAAATGATGAGGATTCCATACTGTTGTGTTTAAAGCAGAACCATCACCAAAATTCCATGACCAGCTTGCTGTGCTGCCCATTGTAGGACTAAGAGAAGTATTTATAAATACCGCAGAATCCAATAAACACGTATTATTCACCGTATAAATGGAACTTGGAGGATCAAATGTATTTACAGACAATGTATCTGACTTAAAACACAGATCAACAGTTGTTGTTACTAATATTACACTATATGTTCCGGCAGCGGAATAATAATGATTAGGATTTTGCAAACTGCTTGTAGGGCTCAAATCACCAAACTTCCATAAATAAGATCCAATTGCGGTTGAGTTGTCAACTGAGGAGGTATTAGTAAAATATACCGTATCTTTTAAACACACATCATTAGTGGTGAAACTTGCCACCGGATTGTAATATACCTGTACCGATTTTGTAATTGTATCGGCACACCCAAAATTGGTGGTTATTATTAAAGTAACAACATAGTTCCCGGGATTAGGATAGATATAAGAAGGGCTTGGACTATTATTTACAGGGCTACCATCCCCGAAATCCCAAATCCATGAACTGATGGTACCAGAGGTGGTAGTGGAGCTATCCGTAAATTGTGTGGCACTGCCATAACATTCCTTCGTATAACCAAAAGCAGCATTCGGATTTAAGTTTCTGGTGATAACAATACTCAGGGTATCCCTGCAAGAGTCTGCATCCACAACAGTGGCCAGATAAACCCCTGCTGCTAAACCTGTGGCAGTAGGACCATATTGAACAGGATTGGTATTCCAGTAAAATAGATATGGACCCGTACCACCAAACGCAGTTACAGTTGCGGAACCATTGAATGCATACGGACAGCTTTCATTACTAACAACACCAGGTGAAACCACACCAATTACCCCAGGTTCAATTACCAATGGTGGAATTAAACTAATTATTATGGAATCCTGATAGACACGGCAAAATGGATCTGTTACAGTATAAGTATATGTTCCCGGAGATAAATTGCCAATACTATCGGTTGTTTGTCCGCCTGGTTGCCAGATATAACTATAAGGTGCAATACCTCCACTTACCAAAACGCTTGATGTACCACCATTACAGTCGGCATTTGTTGAAGTTACAGTAACACTTAATGGCGGTGGTGCTGCGCACGAAATGTCAAAACTCCCTAAAAATCCGCTTCCACAGGCAAGCAGGTCGCCACTGGATCCTAATATTATATCGTAAACAGGTCCGGTAGTAGGGATCGTTTCCATATAGGTAAGTGCTGAATCGAATTTCACAATGCTGTTTGTAGTACCTGCATAAACGTTACCGCATGGATCGGTAGATAGTCCGCTGCACTGGTAATTAACACCATTTGGCACCGTTACACTGTTTATATGGGTTAGTGTGGATTTATTAAATCTTCGCAGCAAAGTTCCATCATATATATAAACATAAGGCCCCTGGATAAGCGTACCGTTAAAGCCTTGAAAAACACTTGGAGAGTACGCAGGATTGAGCGCATACCCGGTACCGGCATAAATTAAAGCGAGCCCGCTGGGTACCACACCTCCGGGAGTAAAATCTGCATTGGTTTTGCGGAGTTCAGCTGATGGTAAATGCAGGGAATACATATCTCCATTACAGTCGGTGGCAATTGATCTTGTTTCCTGGTTATATGCGATCTGGTCACTAACGGCTCCGGTAGCCATATCGAGTCGGGCAAGGTTATTCCCACCGGGATTAACAAAATAACCGCAAACAGCAAGAACGGTTTTGGAATAATTGAAGGCCAGGCGCCACTCTTCACACAAACCTCCCTGCGACCAAACCTGAATACCTGCAGGATCAAGCTTTTGCCGCTTGCCGGAACAATATCCACCTATAATATATGTATTACCGGGGTTATCAACAGCAATGTCACCCAAAAAAACAGAATAAGTAACATAGCTCCATTGCAGCGTCCCTGTAGAGTTATATTTTTCTATGTGATAATTAGACTGATTGCCATGAATAAATATGTTACCGACAGAGTCTTCCTGAATATCGAATGCACGATTTAAAGAAGGGTAAGTGGTTGGGGTTAGCCAGGGGTCGATGACAATCCCTTCGGAGGATGAAATGGTTGATGATGAAAATTTTAATTCTACTTTATTATCATTAACGCTAAATTTCACCGGGATATCCTTGTGTGAAGATGCAGTAAAAGCATTAGGAGCATGGTCAAGAAGCTGCCATTCGGAATTTAAACTTTG
>JAZKBX010000261.1:11632-20442 GCA_040388455.1 Bacteroidota bacterium | reverse complement strand
TCGTCAAATCCACCATAAAAATTACTGTAATTATAGTAGTTAGAAACCTTTTGCCCGGCAACTAATTCTACTGAAGGGCTTGAATTCAGCCATTTCATAGTTGCAGTATGCCAGATGGTTTCTACGCTTCTTTCTTCAGGCTCTTTACCAACCTTAACTCTATCTTTTTCTTCTATATTTCTTCTTTCGGGAAATTGAAAAACAATACCATGTGCAGTGAAATAAGCATTAAATTCTTCGTTTTCCACACCATAAAGAATAGGCTCGGTAAAAGCCATTTTTGTTTCCTTTGCATTTTTTGTGAACTGCCCTTGTTCTTTAATAAAAACCTTATCCTGAAGAGGTTTAATAAGAAGTTTTTTACCTTTTGTTTGCGCCACCGTAAATGGGTGAAAACCGGAAACAAGCAGAAAAATAAAGACACATCTTTTCACATCTCTCCATTGGAGACTGAAACGACTGTTGTTAAATTTATCTTTTAAACTTTTCATTTACCTTTTTATTCATTCCGCGCCCCTTAGAGCCCAATGTCATTAAGTTAGGAAGCTATCGCACATATTTCGACAGGGTCAATATGACCAGCGCACGGTCAGTCTGAGCTTGTCGAAGACCTTGGGCAGGCGTTCCTGTTAGAAAAGTCCTTAACTTACTGACATCGCCTGCGTCTACAAACCCCTTGGGTGAGGTCGAGAGGGGCCTCTTTTTACTTCACCAGCGTTACAATTCCTTTATAACTGTGGTTTTTATTTTTAAAATCTTTAATCTCTATTACATAAATATATACATCCTGCAAAGCGGTATCGGGTCCGCGGTTTGCTTTGCCATTCCATGATTTGCTAATATCATCAGAAATAAAGATCGAATTTCCCCAACGATCAAATATGGTCATTTTAAATTCTTTTATAAATAGACCTTTACCCATAAACGTATCATTCATACCATCACCATCCGGTGAAAAGGAGTTTGGAATATAAAATACAAATTCAGGGTCAATAATGATGGTTTTATAAGAAGTATCAGCACAACCATATTGAGTGGAAGTGATCAACGTTATCAGATAGGTACCGGTATCTGAGTACGTGTGAGGAACTGGAAGGCTTGTGGTGAGCGGAGTTGAACCATCACCAAAATCCCAATTCCAATTATCAGTTCCAATGGATAGGTCTTTAATTGAAATGATCGGATCAATAATAGTTGTTGTTGTTGGGTCAACCGTAAAAACCGCATTAGGGTTTGGGTTTACGGTTATATAATTGCTTTTTGTAACGGTGGTAACACATCCACTATCCGAAGTTACGGTTAACGTAATATCAAAAGTAAGGGGTGAATACACAGAGTTATTGATGTAGCAATGATTTGCATCCTGCGTATTACTTGTTAGGCTTCCATCACCCAAGTTCCATAAACGGGAGGCGTTAGTTCCTGTTAAAATGGTTGATAAATTTTGAAAATCTACACACAAAGGCTCACACCCAATTGTATCGCTGGCGGAAAATAATACTGTAGGGTTAGGATTAACGATAGTTGTTTTTGTAATGGAATCAGGGCAACCGAAATTGGAAACAACCAATAGTTGAACTGCATAAGAACCAGCAGCCGAATAAAGATGGGAAGTATTCTGACTGATGCTGAAAGGGCTGCCATCAGCAAAATCCCATGTCCAGGATTGTATCACATCATTGGTAGGATTAGCAGGAATGGTTGATGAATTACTGAACTGAACCGTGGTTCCATCACAAACATTTAAAGAACTAAACAGTGCTGTAGGCAATGGATGCACAACTACACTCTTTACTATTGTATCTTTACAACTGTTGTTGCTAGTTACAATTAATGTAACAGGGTATGTTCCGGGACTTGCGTAAATATGACTTGGATCCTGAGCTGTGCTGACTGGAGTACCATCACCAAAATCCCAGGATCTGCCTGCAATACTTCCGGTTAACACAGTAGATGAATCACTGAAAATCATTGCCTGATTTAAACACACATCGGCAAAACTAAAATTAGAAACAGGCATTGGAAACACAGTAATGGAGTCTTTCAAGGTATCTGAACAACCAAGATTTGATGAGTATGTGATCAGGGTAACCTGATAATTGCCCGGAACAGTATACAGATGGCGAGGGTTCCACACTGTTGTATTTAATGCAGAACCATCGCCATAATCCCATGACCAGCTTGCAATAGTACCCATTACCGGATTGATAGAGGTGTTTGTAAATTTTGCGGAATCAAACAAACAAGTGTTACTAAATAAGAATGCAGATATTGGAGCATCAAACGTTTTTACAATTGCACTTGCTGTATCCATACATCCATCGGCACTTGTAGCTAATAATAAAACAGGATAAGTACCTGCAGAATAATAATGAGCAGGACTCGGTATGCTGCCATTCGGGCTTCCATCACCAAATGACCATAAATAACTTGCTATTGAGGTTGAGTTATGAATTGTAGATGTATTTAAAAAATTCATGGAATCGCCAAAGCATACACTGCTTTGACTGAAAGCCGCTACCGGATTATAATAAACCTGAACTGATTTAGTAGTGGTATCGGCACAGCCATAATTATTGGTTACAATTAAAGAAACAGTATAGGTCCCTCCAACAGGGTATATATACGAGGGATTTACAGTATTGTTTACCGGAGTGCTGTTTCCAAAATCCCAGGATGTTGAGGTAATGCTTCCGGAGGCTGTTATGGAGTTATTCGTAAATTGTGTGGCAGCACCATTACAAACAGTAGTACTAGTGAAATCCGTTTCAGGGGAACCACCATCAAATGAAAATATTATGTATCCGTCTCCTCCTTTGGTAGAGGTTCCCCCTCCTACTGCTGCACCTGCAGGAAGATCGGGATCGGTGCTACCGCCCGGAGTTTGTCCGTTACCATTTATGATTGTAGTATTAAACCCTGAAGAATAGCTGCTTCCACCGCCACCACCACAACCACCGCAATCGCAACTTGGTGGAGAAGCGCCACCAGAACTTCCATTATAGCCACCACCGCCACCGCCACCACCTGCTCCATCTCCACCACCTTTATCCTGTCCTGCACTCCCATTTCCAGTTCCATTTGCTCCTGATATGCCAACCGAGGCACATGAGCCAGGTGATGGATTTCCATTTTGTCCACCTGCACCTCCAGCACCACCACTGCTAAATTGTCCGCCACCGCTTCCACCGCCACCGCCACCTGCAACAACCAATGGTGTAGCCCCACTATAAACAGCTGCACCACCACCACCACCACCGCCACCACCGGAACAAGGGGAGCAGCCGGCATTACCTCCACGGCCACCATCAACAACTCCTCCACCCATTCCTGCACTTCCTCCACCAGAACAGGCAACACAACCTGATCCCGGGCCAGCACCACCTGCAATTATCATTGTTAACGTTTGTCCGGGAGTTACCACAATATAGCTTTCTACAAAGGCTCCGGCTCCACCAACGGCCCCACCATAGCTATCTGCTCCTCCACCACTCCCGCCAGCGCCCCATGCTTTAACATGAATAGTATCAACACCGCAAGGAACAGTATAGGTTTGGGGACTTCCTGTATAAGGAAATGGAAGAACAGTTTGTGAATTGCTTATGAAGGGAAACATAAATAAAAAAGCAAAAACAGCTATCTTACACTGAAATAGTGAAAAATAAAAAAATACTTTTTCAAATAGTAAAAAAATTTTCATGATTGTTTTTTAGATTCGCTCTTCCAAATAATTTTTGTAACGCTAAACACCTAAACAAATTTAAGCGTTTTAACATTATAAAGACGCATCTTTTGTTAGAAACGTTGCATCATTACTAAATAATTACGAAATGTGAATTTATGTTCCTGATTCAATTCTATAAAAATGAAGAACATGCCCAAATATGGGCAATCAGAAGCAATAAAAAGATGATGAAAATCAGGAAATCTATTTTGCCTGTTTATACAAGGGAACTGTGGAGCAAGCTTCGCCATACATGATACTTTTTGCGATGGGGCGCAAAAGCCTGGCAATTTCAACATAGGCAGCTTTTGGAACAGGGAGGTGACCGCAACCTTTGATCACGATACGGGCATCTTTATAATCGTTTATATTTAGTTTACCGAGGATCTCATTGTACAAAACCGTTTCAAGAATTTCGAGGTTCCCAAAAACAACTTTTTTTACATAAGGCTCTAATTGTGTTGCCAACAGCATATATGCCCAGGTAGGGACAATGGCATCAGCAGAACAAATAAGGGCAACGTATTTGTTTTTATATTTACTCCAATCTTCATTTTTTATAAATTCACGGAAATCTTTTTCACGTAAAATCAATCCTTGAAAAAGCAAATCTTTAATATCAAATAATACACGCTCCCCCTGAGGATAAAATTCTTCAAGATCAATAGTGATAATGCCACTTAAGGCTACTTTATTTATTATTGGAGTTTCCATTATTTCGCTTTGTTTTTACACACCTGCAATTTGTGATTCCCGCTGAATTTAATCTTTTTAGAAGGGTTAGGGACTTTTACCCTAACAGGGGTCAAACCCTGTCAGGGTATCTGTTTACATAAACCCTAATTCTAACTGGGCCACTTCACTCATCATTTCTTTTTCCCAACTTGGCTCAAACGTTAATTCAATTTTTGCTGAACGGATCCCTTCAACTTCGCGCAGTTTGTCTTCCACCTCAGGAGGTAATGTTTCTGCAACCGGACAAGATGGTGAAGTCAAGGTCATCTTTACATTCAGGTTATTTTCTTCATCTATATTAATTTCATAGATCAAGCCAAGTTCCCAGATGTCAACCGGAATTTCCGGATCATAACAGGTTTTGATCGTGTCAATAACCCGTTGTGCAAGAGGTGTATCGTGTGTATTTATTATTGCAGGCATTTTTTAAAAATAAGTTTAAAGTTTTAAAGTTAAAAGTCAAAAAGAAAAAGGATAAGTTACAGATCAAAAGAAAAACATTAAAATTTTTGACTTTTGACTTTCTTTAACTTTTGACTTTATAAGCTATTGCATCTAATTTCATTTGTTTTATCATGCTCACCAACCCATTACTGCGTGTAGGTGACAAGTGTTTGGTCAATCCGATTTTTTCTATGAAATCTAATTTAGCATTAATGATCTCGTCAGGTGTATGGTTTGATAAAACACGGATCATTAATGCAACCATTCCTTTTGTAATAATTGCATCACTGTCGGCTGTAAAAACAACTTTTCCATTGATAAGTTCCGAATGCATCCAAACCTGACTTTGGCAACCTTTGATGATCTTGTCTTCGGTCTTATATTTCTCATCGATCAATGGTAATGATTTTCCAAGATCGATCAGGTACTCATATTTCCCCATCCAATCATCAAATATTTCAAACTCTTCTATAATTTCTTTTTCTATATCTTCTATTCTCATAAGCCCCTCCTAACCTCCCCCAAGGGGAGGAATCAAAAAACTGTATACTTTTTACCCTGCTCTGCCCCGCCCTTTTGGGGGAGAAAAAAGAGATGAGCTTTTATTTTAACATTGAAATTGCTTTTTGCAATCCTTTAATAAAAATATCGATCTCTTCTTTTGTATTATAAAACGCAAATGAAACACGAATGGTGCCCGGCACACAATAGAACGCCATCAACGGTTGTGTACAATGATGGCCTGTCCGGACTGCAATACCCAGCTGATCCAAAATAGTTCCAATATCAAATGGATGCAAACCCTTCACTACAAATGAAATTACACTTGCTTTATTTTTTGCTGTTCCGATAATTTTTAACCCTTCTATTTTTTGAAACGCATCGGTAGCGTATAGGAGTAATTCGTGTTCGTATTCTGCAATTGTATCTAATCCAATGGTGTTAATGTAATCTATTGCAACAGCAAGTCCTATTCCGCCTTCAATATGGGGTGTACCGGCTTCAAACTTTAATGGAAGGTCGGCATATTCTGTTTTTTCAAATGAAACTGTTTTTATAGTTCCTCCTCCAACCTGGTAAGGAGGCATTTCATTCAACCATTTTTCTTTTCCATAAAGGATCCCAACACCGGTAGGGCCAAATAATTTATGTCCGCTGAAACAATAAAAATCACACCCCAATGCCTGCACATCCACGGATGTATGAGGTACAGCCTGTGCGCCATCCACCAAAACAGGAATATTTTTTGCGTGAGCTAAGGCAATAATTTCTTCAACAGGATTAATGGTTCCCAGCGTATTGGAAATATGTGTAATAGCAACAATTTTCGTTTTTTCGTTCAGTAATCTTTTATAATCGGAGATTATTAATTCTCCTTCATCATTGATTGGAATCACTTTTAATACCGCACCTTTTTCTTCACATAATTGTTGCCAGGGCAAAATATTGGAATGGTGTTCCATTGCTGAAATTAAAATTTCATCCCCTTCTGAAATATATTTTTTACCAAATGAACTTGCAACAAGATTAATAGAATCGGTAGTACCTTTGGTGAAAATAATTTCGTGGGAGTGCCTGGCATTCAAATGGTTTTGAATGGTGGAACGGGCATTTTCGTAAGCAACAGTAATTTCCTGACTTAAGGTATGAACACCACGATGAATATTCGCGTTTTGATTTGTATAATAATTTGTAAGGGAATCAATTACCGATAAGGGTTTTTGTGAGGTTGCCCCATTATCAAAATAGATCAATGGCCTGCCATTTACTTTACGAGAAAGTATTGGAAAATCGGCACGGATCTTTTCAATATCAATGCTTGTTTTATATATCGTTTTTGATGCTGTCATGAATACAGGTACAAAGTTAAGAATAATTCTAAATAGAAGCGTCTTTTATTGAATTTAAAGTGTTTCAAAGGACATTTTTTTTGATATATTGTCACTTTTATCAGCTTTTGATTCTCGATAAAATTTTCATGCCCTCGACCAATTATATACCCGAATCAAAAGATATTTATGCTCCTTGGGCTATCTATAATAGTGTTTGGACGAAACCTTTCTATTAAATTGTGAAAGAAAGGTTAGTTTTCTTATCATTATCAGGTAAATCGGTCACTAAACATGCAAAAATTCTTTATTTTCTGGTTTATTAGCATGTTAATTCCAATTTTCTCAATTGCACAACAAAAGCAAGAAAAAGAGAGCGAAAAAAAAGATTCTTTAGCTGTTTATAAAAAAATACAACGCATTGCTTCAAAACGGAAATTTACCCATTTACTTTACCAGGCAATTTTTACAGATTCTATATCCGGACTCCTTGTGTCTCCAAAAATAAAAAAAGATAATTATGATAATTATAAAGGAAAAATTATCCGAAAAATTGAAATAATTTCTCTTGACCCCTTCGGTACTTCAGTTGATTATCCTGACAGAAAAATTGATAGATCGTTGGTGAAAACAGGAAATAAATTGCATTCTAAATCAAAAGAAATAATTATAAAAAACCAGTTGTTGGTAAAAAAAGGAGATACATTAGACCCCCTTTCTTTAAGAGAGTCGGAGCGGATCTTAAGAAGGACTTCTTACATCAGGGATGCTAAGATCAGCATCGATCCGGTAAAGAATAGTAAGGACAGTATTGATGTGGTAGTGGTTGTCCAGAATCTTTGGTCTTTGTTATTGACATTAGATAGTGATGGACCTTACTACACTGTTTCGTTAAAAGAAACTAACTTTTTAGGACTTGGGCAGGGGTTTCAAAACGGCTTGACCTTTCGACCAGATTCATTGACCCATGCTGTTTTAAACGGTAGTTATACTATTCCTAATATCAGGAGAAGTTTTATTACCGCAACGGCTTATTATAGCACTTCTACAAACAATTCTATCCGTGGAATCAGTGTAAACAGAATTTTTTATTCGCCTTTAGCTAAATGGGCCGGAGGAGGAGACGAAATTCTTGTAAATTCAATTAATCCATACAGTGTAGTTGATTCTTTTCAGTTGGGTTATCCTATAGAATCCCGCCATCATGATTATTGGCTTGGCAGAAGTTTTAAAATACGTCACGGGTCTTCAGATGAAGACAGAAGTTCGCGATTAGTGGTTGCCGGAAGACTGCTTAACATATATTATAACCAAAGACCAAATTCATTAGCTGATACTTTGCACATTTTTCAGAACAGTACATTTTACTTCGGGAGTATTGGATATTCCACACGTAAATATTATAAAGATGAATACATCTTCCGGTTTGGCGTAAATGAAGATGTTCCTGAAGGAAGTCTTTTTGCACTGATTGGCGGGGTAGAAAACAAAGAGCTCTCCTTGAATTATTATGTAGGGGCAAAAACCGCTGCGGGTAAGCATTTCGACAACAAAGGTTATATTTCAGGGGGCTTGGAATATGGCACTTTTTTGAGATCCGTAAAACCGGAAAGAGGGGTTATCAATCTTGATCTCTCCTATATAAGTGATCGTTTAATGATAAACAGATACGGTGTAAGGCAGTTCATTTATTACCACCTCACACAAGGCCTGGATAGAGAAGTTTATGAGAGTGTAAATATTAATGGAAACAAAGGGCTTTACGGATTTGAAAGCAATACCTTAAAGGGGAAAAGTAAAATGTATCTGAACTTACAAACTATCATTTATACACCCTGGAATTTGATCGGGTTTCAGTTTGCACCTGTTGTATTTGCCGGCTTTGGAATGATGGATAACAACAATGCATTTTCATTACAAAACACTATTTACCAGGTTTATGGAGTAGGTGTGCTGGTAAGAAATGAAAATCTGATCATTAATTCGTTCCGGTTTTCTTTTGCTTTTTATCCTAACGAACCCGGTAGACCCGGGGTTGATTTTAGAATAAATCCTTTTGGTGCTTATGATCTAAGGTT
>JAZKBX010000261.1:0-11532 GCA_040388455.1 Bacteroidota bacterium | reverse complement strand
CTTTTGGCTGGGTTGCAGAAGATGCTGTAAAAACAGCGCGTGAACAAGTTGCTCAACTTATCAATTGTTTGGCACAAGAAATTATTTTTACATCCGGTGCCACTGAAGCTATTAACCTTGCCATTAAAGGTGTTTGGGAAAACTATCAAACCAAAGGCAAACATATTATCACTGTTAAAACCGAACACAAAGCGGTGCTGGATACGTGTAAATCCCTGGAAAGAAAAGGCGCTGAGATCACTTATTTATCAGTGGATCGTGAAGGATTGCTCGATCTGGAAGAATTAAAAAATGCCCTAACACCTCAAACTATCCTGGTAGCTGTAATGTATGCCAACAATGAAACCGGGGCGATACAGCCTATCAAACAAATTGCTGATCTGGTTCATGCCAACAATAGTATTTTTATGTGTGATGCAACACAAGCGGTTGGAAAAATAAATTGTGATGTGGAAGAAGATCATATTGACTTAATGTGTTTGAGTGCACATAAATTTTACGGACCGAAAGGTATAGGTGCATTGTATGTCAGAAGAAAAAATCCTCGTGTTACCTTGTATCCACAAATTGATGGCGGTGGTCATGAACGCGGTTTACGCTCAGGAACATTAAATGTAACAGGCATTGTGGGGCTTGGCAAAGCCTGTGAAATTGCACAACAGGAAATGTGGGATGATTCGATCCGTATTTCAAAACTGCGAACCAAATTGGAGCAACACCTCTGCGACCTGCCGAATGTTTTTATTAATGGAAGCACCAGGCATCGTTTGTTTAACGTTACCAATATTACTTTTCAAGGTGTTCGTTCAGAAACACTAATAAATAAAATTCCAAACATTGCGTTAGCAATGGGCTCCGCATGCACTTCCGCTATTGCAGAACCATCACATGTTTTAAAAGCGATGGGAATGAGTGATGAGGATTCCTATAGTGCTGTTCGATTTAGTTTGGGCAAATACACTACTGAAGCAGAAATTAATGAAGTGATTGAAATAGTGAGTAGAGTAATTTTGAGATGGGAAAGAAATGAATAATGTAGAATATGGACAAGGTTTTTTTAAACTTTTGGATGATAAAAAAGATTTTTAAACTCTAATGCCAATCATCAAAATATCATCCACCTGCTCTTGGTTTCCTTTCCAATTATTGATCGTTTTGTCAAGTATCAACTTTTGATCCTCCATCGATAAGTGCTGAATTCCCAACAATAGCTCTTTTAATTGCTTTTGTAAAAATTTCTTTTCTTTGGGTCCACCAAACTGATCGGCATAACCATCTGATGAAGTATAAACAATATCTCCTTTTTGCAATGCTATGGTTTGTAAAGTAAATGACAAGTTCTCTTCATTATATTTACCAACAGGCATTTTATCAGCCTTGAATTCTATCAATTCTCCTTTACGCAACAACCATAAAGGATTATATGCAGCTGCAAAATGTAAAAGCATGTTGTCAAAATCAAAAGCGCAAAGAACGCAATCCATACCGTCCCTTGAAACCTCCTTACTTCCGGGAGGGTTAAGAGCTTTTATTATTTCGGCACGTTGAGCGTTAAGGATATCATGTGGCATAGTAATGCCTCGTTCCAATACGTTTTCGTTAAGATAAGAAATATTTAGCATACTCATAAAAGCGCCAGGTACCCCGTGTCCGGTACAATCGGCTGTAGCAATATAAAAGAGTCCTTTGCCACCCTTCCCAGCATTTGGAGCACTTTGTAATGCCCAGTAAAAATCTCCACTGACAATATCTTTGGGTTTAAATAATATAAAATATTCCGCTGGTAAATTATTTTTAATATAATCATCGCTTGTAAGTAGAGCGGTTTGTATGCGTTTGGCGTAAGTGATTGAATCTACAATCTCTTTTTGCTTTTCTTCAACAATATGTTTTTGCCTATCTGCAATCTTACGAAGCTCTTCAGCAATAATACGCTGGCTATCAGCTATCTCTTTTTGCTTAGTCACTTCATTTTTTTGCACCTCAATAATATTTTTCTGCTTACGAGTAATACGTAACGATCTGAAAATAAAGCCGGCAAATACCAGCACCAATAGAAAACCAACAACAACTGAACAGATGATATTTTTTTGTAAGCGACTTTTTTCTTCTGCAATTGCTTGCTGCTTTTCATTCTCCGCTTTAGTAAGAGCTTCTTTTTTACCAAATTCATAGTCCATTTCTTTCCGCACCAATTGTTTTTTGTTTTCCTGACCAAATATAGTATCGCGAATTGCTATGGACCTCTTATAATAATTCAAAGAAAGTAAGCGCATCTCCCCAATAGATAAAAATTTCCCTTGAATAGTATCTGGTAAGGGAATGGTTGCCTTTTCATAAAGTTCACTTAAATCATTATATGAAACCTGCTGGTGATCCATTGATCCAATACTTTCATTAATAACAAGGGCCCGGGAGATATATTTCTGTGCCTCTTTATATTTTTTTTGCTCGGTATAGAGGGAGCCAATACTCCCAAGTATTATTGCCTCACCACTTTTTCTCCCAAGCTCTTCATTTATTTTCAATGCTTTGAAATAATAATCCAAAGCTTTAGGAAAATCTCCCTGATCGGAATAGACATTTGCAATATTGCCAAGTTTGCTTGCAATACTACTTTTGTTTCCAACCTCCTCTGCTATTTTCAATGCCTTAAAATAATATTCTAATGCTTTTTTATAAAGAGAGTTGGACATTATTTTATCGGCAGTTTGTTGACTCCCGGCTTGATGATAATATACATTGCCGATATTGCCAAGCCACGCGGAACTATGATTTTTCCTTCCTAACTCTTCCGAAATTTTAAGTGCCTTGAAATAATAATCCAAGGCCTTTGGGTAATTAACCTGATCGGAATAGATAATTCCTATATTACCAAGCCAGGTTCCAATTAAGTTTTTATCTCCGATATCTTCCGCTATTTTTAATGCTTTGAAAAAACAGTCCAATGCCTTAGGAAAATTTGCCTGATCTTTATAGACAGTTCCAATGCTTCCGTATGTAATAGACAATTCATCTTTTGCCCCAAGTTCTTCGTTGAGTTTTATTGCTTTAAGATAATAATCAATTGCTTGAGGGTAAAGCCCCAATTGATTAGTATTCCAGCCCAATTCTGCAAAAGAAATGGCGAGAAATTTTTTGTTGTTTATCCTTTCGGAAATCTCCTTTGCTTGTTCTGCATAGAAAATAGCACTATCTGGATTTTGATAAGAGTATTTACTGGCAAGTGAAATAAGGCATTTTACCTTATTTGTATCAATTTTTTCTTTTTTCAGCACACTTAAAAGAGAATCAATTTTTTTGTCTTGTGCCCTTAAAGGAAATATAAAAAATGAAGACGAAAGAAAAAGACAAAACAGTGTAATACCTTTACTGAATATATCTAACCTGGTAATTTTTTGTACGAACATTTTAGCAATTTTTTTAGTTTTTACAATCTCACTCCAAACACGCAAACATCATCTACTTGTTCTAATGAACCTTTCCATTCGGTAAAACGGTTTTTCAAAATTTCTTTTTGATCCTTTAATGGCAAATGGTTATTTGCAATTAATAAATCTTCCAACTGTTTGTATTTGAATTTTTTTCCTTTAGGACCTCCGAACTGATCGGCATAACCATCCGAGTACAGGTAAATGCTATCCCCTTTTTTTAGTTGAATTTCATAATTAGTAAAAGGGCGGTTTTCGGGATGATAACCGATGGGCTGCTTGTCACCTTTCAGTTCTTCCAATTGTCCATTTCG
Source organism: Bacteroidota bacterium (assembly GCA_040388455.1). Lineage (GTDB taxonomy): Bacteria > Bacteroidota > Bacteroidia > 2-12-FULL-35-15 > 2-12-FULL-35-15 > 2-12-FULL-35-15. Next base: position 7,787 of record JAZKBX010000261.1, on the reverse strand, counting down.
AACAATATTAAGTGGATTATATGCCCCAGCCCATTGCAATTCATTGGTTTTTAGATTAAGCCGGCACAAAGAAATATCCATTCCATCTTTGCTACCACCGGCTTCTGCTGTTTGCCGGAGTTCTTTAACAACCCTGTCGCGTAAGCGGTTGAGGATTTCTGCAGGATTGAGAAATCCTTCAGAGAATACTATATCATTTAGAAAAGATATACCAAGCATACTCATAACAGCACCCGGCACTCCATGACCAGTGCAGTCAACAGCAGAAAAGTACCAATATTCATTTTTTTCGGCTCCCCAATGAAAATCTCCACTTACAATATCTTTGGGCATAAAAAGGATGAAATGTTCCGGCAGGTGCGCACTTACATGAACCTTTTCACCCATTAGGGCTTCCTGTATACGTTTTGCGTAACGAATACTGTCAGTTATATCTTTGTTTTTTTCTTCAATTATTTTTTTCTGGAGTTCGGTTTCTGAATTCTTAATTTCAATTATTTGTTTTTGTTTTCGGGTAATCCGAAGTGAACGGAAAATAAAGCCAGAAAATAATACTACTAATAATAAACCACCGACAACTGACCATGTAATAATTTTTTGTTTGCGATTTTTTTCTTCGGCAATTGCTTTCTGTTTGTCATTTTCAGCCTTTGTTGCTGCTTCCTTTTTATCAAATTCATAATTCATTTCCTTACGTACAAGCTCTTTTTTGTTTTCCTGGCTGTAAATAGTGTCTTTTAAAGCTATTGCACTTTTATAATGAATAAGTGCTTCTTTGTGCCGACCTGTGGTATCGTATAGTTCAGAAAGCTTCTCTTCAGATTTTCTTAAATAATCCAACGCACCAATATCATTACCTATCGTTATGGCTTTTTTCAGATATTGTTCTGCTTCTTTAAATTTTCCTGTCTCAGAATAAAGTGAGCCTATGTTGGAGAGTGCCGCAGCAAGCCCTCTTTTATTCCCAAGTTCTTCATTCATCTTCAATGCTTTGAAATAATAGTTAAGCGCCTCTTCTCTCTCGCCTTTATAATCATAGACAATTCCCAGGTTAACGAGAATGTCCGCAATTCCATTCTTATTCCCTAGTTCCTCATTAATTTTCAGTGACTTGAAATAATAGTTCAACGCTTTGGGATAATCACCCTGAGATTTACTAACAACACCAAGGTTAGCGAGGTTGTTTGCCATTGATGCTTTATCTCCTAGTTCTTCTGTCATTTTCAATGCCTTAAAATAATAGTACAATGCTTTGGGGTAATCATCCTGGGTCTTATAAATATTTCCTATGTTGCCGAGTAGGACCGCTATTCCATTTTTATTTTTTAATGCTTCATTAATTTTTAATGCTTTCAGAAAATTATCAATAGCTTGAGGGTAGTTTCCTTTAATAGAATAGACAATACCAATGTTGTTATAGCACTTAGCAATACCTTTTTTAAAATTTAGTTGTTGAGCCAGCTGCAGTGCGTTTTCACTAACATACATGGCGCTATCGTAGAGCCCTATTTTTGCATATTCCCTACATAAAAAGTTTGAGTGAATTACTTTGTTGGTGTCTGCATTATCTTTTTTAAGAAGTAACTGGAGGGAATCAATATTTCTATTTTGAGCAAAGGAGATCGCTCCCTTGCCATCACCAAAGAGGGCAGAGAAGTGAATAAGAACAAAGAGAACAGAAATTTTATAATTTTTTTTCATATTACAATTTTTAACAAGACTACATATAAATTATACTTTTACGCCAAACACAATTACATCATCAACCTGTTCAAGTGAACCTTTCCATTCGGTGAAACGTTTTTTCAAAAGTTCTTTTTGTGCGCCCATTGGTAAAAGCTTATGAGTCAGTATCAAATCATCCAGTTGTTTGTATTTGAATTTTTTTCCTTTAGGACCTCCAAACTGATCGGCATAACCATCGGAATAAAGGTAAATGCTATCCCCTTTTTTCAGTTGTATTTTATGGTTGGTGAAAAGATAGCTGTTCGGATGATAACCGATGGGTTGTTTGTCAGCTTTTACTATTCCCAATTGCCCATTCTGAATAAGATTAAGAGAATTATTAGCTCCCGCCCATTCCAATTCATTTGTTTTCAAATTAAGCCGTGCAAGTGAAATATCCATACCATCTTTATTTCCATCCGCTCCACCTGTTTGCCTAAGCTCTTTGATAATTTTATCGCGTAGGCGGTTGAGAATTTCAGCCGGGCTTGGTAACTCTTCAATAGAAACAATATCGTTAAGGAAAGATATTCCTAGCATACTCATCACTGCACCCGGTACTCCATGACCAGTACAATCAACTGCAGCAAAGTACCAATATTCATTTTTTTCAGCACCCCAATAAAAATCCCCACTTACAATATCCTTCGGCAAAAAGAGAATAAAATGTTCGGGCAAATGCATGCTCGTATGCTCTTCATCTCTGAGCAGAGCATGTTGTATTCTTTTAGCATAATGAATACTATCGGTGATGTCTTTATTTTTTTCTTCAATTATTTTTTTCTGCTGTTCCGTTTCTGTATTTTTTATTTCAATGATCAGTTTTTGTTTTCGGGTAATGCGAAGTGATCGAAAAATAAAACCAGCGAATAAAAGCACTAACAATAAACCAAAAGCAACGGACCGGGTAATAATTTTTTGTTTGCGATTTTTTTCTTCTGCAATTACTTGTTGTTTTTGATTTTCTGCTTTTGTAATTGCTTCCTTTTTTTCAAACTCATAATTCATTTCTTTACGGACAAGTTGTTTTTTGTTTTCCTGGCTAAAAATAGTATCCTTAATAGCCATTGACCTTTTGTAATAATATAATGCACGCAAACGCATCTGCCCCATATTTAATAGCTTACCACTAATACTGTCAGGCAAGGGAATATTCGAATTTTCGTATAGTTTGCTTAAACTGTTGTACCAACTCTGCATATTGTCTTTTGCTCCGATGCTATCCGAAAGAGCAATTGCGCGATAAAGGAAATAGTATGCCTCTTTATATTTTTTAAAAGAACAGTAAAGGGCTCCGATGTTTCCAAGGTCGGCTGAAATCCCTGTTTTATTTCCAATCTCTTCATCTATTTTCAAAGCCTTAAAATCATATTCAAGAGCTTTGGTATAAAGTATCTCCTTTTGAGAGGGGATTGCGCCTGATTTTTCAGATGGAATAGTTTCAGCTTGACTATAATAAACGATTCCAATATTACCAAAGTCTCGAGCAATGGCGCGACTATCTTTTAGTTCTTCTGCCAGTTTTAAAGCCTTGAAATAATAGTCCAGTGCATTTTGATAAAGTCCTTGATTATAATAAACAATCCCTGTATTGCCTAAATTATTTGCTATTTGCATTTTGCTTCTCCGAATTGCATCAATATCTCTGTTGCGATTTGCCTCTTCTAATAATTCTTCTGCCAATTTTAATGCCTTGAAATAGTAATCCAATGTTTTTGGGTAATCACCAATACTCCAATAGAAAAGACCTAGATTGGCCATGCGCTTTGACATTCCAGCTTTATCCTTTAACGTTTCATCAAGTTCTAATGCTTTCAACCAATATTCTAAAGTTTTGGGATAATCGCTTTGATAATAATAAATGGCTCCAATATGGTTATAAGAATTGGCCATTTCTTTTTTAATTCCGTTATTATCTCTATCTGTACCTCCTTCCAATAGTTTTTGAGCAAGGATTAAAGCTTCATTACAATAACATAAAGCAGTATCGTTTAAACCAATGCTAATGGATTCTCGACATAATTGATTTAAATGATTTACTTTATTTGTATCCGCTTTATCTTTTTTAAGCAGAGTTAAAAGTGAATCGATGTTTTTGTTTTGAGCAGGCAAGGAATTTAGAGACAAAAAAAATATAACAAAAACACATTGCACTTGTTTGCATTGCAGGTATAAACTATAAAACCTTTGTTGTATCATTTCTATTTTTTTTTCATAATTTATACCCTTACCCCAAACACACATACATCATCAACCTGTTCTAGTGAACCTTTCCACTCTGTGAAGCGCTTTTTCAAAAGTTCTTTTTGTTCTTTCATTGGCAAATAATTATGGATGATTAACAAATTTTTTAGCTTCTTATGCGTGAGTTTTTTTCCTTTAGGGCCGCCAAACTGATCGGCATAACCATCTGAAAAAATGTAAATGGAATCGCCTTTTTGCAATTGTATTTCATGGTTGGTATATGGGCTGTTTTCAGGATGATAGCCAATGGGTTGCTTGTTGGCTTTAATTTCTTCTAATTCTCCATTTCGAATAAGAGTAAGGGAATTATTTGCTCCTGCCCATTGCAATTCATTCGTTTTTTGGTTAAGTCTGGCAATGGAAATATCCATTCCGTCTTTGCTGCCTCCTGCTTCTCCTGTTTGTCTGAGTTCTTTCACTACTCTTTCGCGCAAGCGGTTAAGGACCTCAGCCGGACTGGGTAGTTGTTCGGATGAAACAATATCATTAAGGAAAGATATGCCAAGCATACTCATCACTGCGCCTGGTACTCCGTGACCAGTGCAGTCAACAGCAGCAAAAAACCAATAACCTTCCTTTTCGGCTCCCCAATAGAAATCCCCACTTACAATATCTTTTGGTATAAAGAGAATAAAGTGTTCAGGCAGATGTAAGCTGGTATGCTCTTCGTCTCTGAGCAAGGCATCTTGTATCCGTTTAGCATAATGGATACTGTCGGTGATATCCTTATTTTTTTCTTCCAGAAGTTTGCTCTTTTTCTCAATAATTCCTTTTTGCTTACGCGTTATACCTAGTGAACGAAAAACGAAGCCGGCAAAAACGAACACCAGAATAAAAAGACAAGATATAAGAATCAAGACCAAATTCACTTTTTTTTTGTCGGCCATTGCCAATGCATCTTTTTTATCCTGATCCGCTTTTGTTGTCGCTTCTTTTCTATCAAACTCAAAATTCATTTCTTTACGGACGAGCTGTTTTTTGTTTTCCTCGCTGAAAATTTCATCTCTGATTTCAATTGACCTTTTATAATAATTTATGGCCAACAAACGCATCTGCTCCATATTTAACAATTTGTTGCCAATACTATCAGGTAAAGGAATATTTGCATTTTCGTAAAGAACACTTAACCTTTCATAATCACCTTTCACTATATCTTTTGCACCTGAACTTTCACTAAGAACAAGTGCACGCGAGAGGTAATTGTAAGCTTCCTTATATTTTTTTTGCTCTGTATAAAGCGACCCAATGTTGGCGAGATTGGCTGAAATCCCAATTTTATCGCCAAGCTCTTCTGCAATTTTCAATGCCCTAAAATAATTATCCAATGCTTTAGAGTAGTCCCCTTGCGCCATATAAGCAGTCCCAATATTGCCTAATTGGGTTGAAATTCCGTTTACACTTCCAATTTCTTCTGTTATTTTCAAAGCTTTCAAATAGTAACCTATTGCTTTAGGGTAATCGCCTTGCTTCATATAAACACTACCAATGTTTGCGAGTTTGGCGGCAGTTCCGCTTTTATCTCCAAATTTTTCGGTAATTTCCAATGCCTCGAAATAGTATTTCAGGGCTTTAGGATAATCGCCTTGGATCAGGTAAACAGTTCCTATACTCCCAAGATGCCTTGCTACTCCTTTTTTATTTCCGAGTTCTTCATCGATCTTCAATGCCTTAAAATAAAAGTCCAATGCTTTAGGGTAATCTGCCTGTTCTTTATAGAAAAGTCCAATGTTACCATAAGAAGCGGAGATACCTTTTTTGAAATTGTTTTTTTCTGCTAACTCAATTGCTTCATAACTGTACAGTAAACCAGTATTATAAAGCCCTATGTTTATGTAATGCCATGATAAAAAGTATAAGTGCTTTACTTTGTTGGTATCTGGTTGGTCTTTTTTGAGAAGAATTAAAAGAGAGTCAATATTTTTGTTTTGGGCAAATGAAGCCCCTCCCCATCCTTCTCCAAAGCTTAGGAAGAGTGAAAAAAGAATAGAAAGAAAAGAAATTTTATGATTGTATTTCATTTGAATTCATAATCCCGCTCTACCAAACAAATTCGGGTTTTATAATTTTTATACCAAATTGCTTTCCCATTTTTTTGAGCAACAAGATGTTCTGTATTCAATTTCCATTTTTTGATGGATTCCAGATCTTTCCAATATGAAACGGTGATTCCCAAATTTTCTCTCGCAGATTCTATCCCTAAAAATCCATCTTGTTGTTTGGCTAAGTTAAGCATTCGTTCTGATGTATCAGAATAACCTTCAACTTCCTCGGTTCGCTCGGAAGTAAATATTACAGCGTAATAAGGAGGTTTTGGTGTTTCAGCGAATAAATTCATTTTTGTTATGGTATCTAACAAATATAAAAAAAATAAAGCGATAAGTTTTAAATGAATAAAACTTATCGCTTTTAAAATTCAATATATAAATTTTGCTGCTATTTCGAGCACAGTAACGAATAAAAAAAAGCGATGTACAACAACTAAATCACTTTGCACCAAATTATTTCCCAACCTTCACCCTGATGCCTTCTGAGTTACTTGAAAATTCAGGGGCATACATACATTGAATAGAAGTAATGCCGTTTGAGAAATTACCATTATGTGTCACTACCAATGGATATTCAAAAACATAGGTCCCTTTTGGTAACCGGTCAAAAAAGAAATTTGTTGCTGCATCACGTGTACTTTCGTAATACCCTAAACCATCCTGCCATTTGTATCTTGAAATAACATTGGTTGGTTCAAAACCAGATGCACGCATATCTTTCATTTGTACATATTCCATATCCCTATCAACACGCAGTTCAATCCGCACTTTAATTTTATCTCCCACCTTCAATAACGTTTTTTCAGTTATAGGTTCTATCACCGGACCGGCATCAGTGTTTTTTTGCAGGAACAATTGTTTCTTCAAATTCAATGGTGTTTTTGAAGGAGTGATCTTATCTAACTGCTCAAAATATTGCCAATACAAAGCGCCCCAACTAACACCCTCATCTTTTTTCACAACTGTAACCTCACCCATTTTAGGATTGATATCCCCACCACTCCAGGATGTTTTAAAATAACCCGTGCCTGCTTCCTGTTTTAGATCAGGCATTTTTTTAGGATCAATTTTTTGTTCACCCAAACTAATTTCTATATTGCTTTCTGTTGCTAACCAGTCTGTACCCCTCAGCAACAGTGCATACACCGCTTCAGTAGTTGCTTTGGTTGTTTTCCAATCCTGTGTTTGTTTTGATTTTAACAACCATACTTTCAAATCATCCACTGCTTTTTTATCATTTGATACTTCATCAAAAGCTTCGATCAAAAGTGCTTGCGCTTCAATCGGTGCCTGGTACCAATAAAACCCATCGTAATTCTCTTTCCAGTACATTCCCATCTCTTCACTGTTCAAAGAATTTTCTTTCAAGGATTTCATAATATCCTTAGGAGTTACTTTATCATCATAACGATGTAATGCTAATGCTATCATTCCTTGCATATACCGGCTGTTTTGCAACCAATATTTTTTCTCCTGGCCTTTATAATAATCAAAAGCTGTTTGATTACGATTGTCAATACTAATATCTTTAAAATAACTGCGGGCATACAAGTATTGAATTTGCTGATAACCTAAATGATTATCATTAAGATGTGCTCTATCATGTTTCAGGATCCATTCATAATCTTCACGAATACGGTTATCCAAATACTTCACTCCATCTTTCACCATATTCCAAACGGTTGCATCATTATGAATATTTTTTATACCCAGATGATCCAGATGCCCCATTCCTGTGATGATATGCTGCGTGATGTAACGATTATCAGGCAT
>JAZKBX010000260.1:8261-16270 GCA_040388455.1 Bacteroidota bacterium | reverse complement strand
TTTTTCTATACTGCCCTGATGGAACTGTATTAGAGCTTAGTACAGATAACGGTGGCACCACCGATAATTATATAAACACCTGTTTTACTTCTTCTGCCACACAGCAGATCATAAGTTCATTAGCACCTTTCACAGGTAATTACATACCAGAAGGAGCCGGTGGTTTAGCATCTTTCGCAGGTTGTTCTGCAAATGGCACCTGGAAATTGGGTGTCTATGATGATCTTACAGGGGCAAATGTCGGTTCAATTGAAAACTGGAGCTTAACTATTAATAACCCTTTGGTTGATACTGTTGTTACTTATGCATGGAGTCCTGCTATTGGAATAACCGGAGTAACTTTAAAAAATCCAATAGTTTATCCATCTACCCCAACTGTCTATTCTCTTATTGCAACAAATGCAAAAGGTTGTAGTAGCAATGATCTTGTAAATGTAACGGTTAATCCATTGCCTTTAGTAAATGCAGGAACGGATACAACTATATGCAGTAGTACTTCATTTTACCTTAACGGATCAGGCGCAACTATGTATGCCTGGCTACCTTCTGGTAACCTGAATGATGCAGATCTTCAACATCCGCTTGCAACGCCTGTTGTTACTACAACATACACTTTAACAGGAACAAGTAGTGATGGTTGTTCAGTTATAGATTCTGTAACTATCACTGTTAATACAACTCCTGATGTTAATGCAGGAATGGATGCCGGTATTTGCAACGGAGATTCTGTACAATTGATAGCTACTGGTGGAACCGCATATAGTTGGACTCCTGCAACCGGATTAAATAATTCTTTGATCGCTAATCCACACGCATCTCCAACTGAAACCACTACATACATAGTAATGAGTAATAATTTAGGTTGTATTGGTTCTGATACTGTAATTGTAACTGTTGGTCTGATCAATGCAAATGCCGGAAATGATACAACAATATGCAAAGGCGAAAGTATCCAGATGAATGCTTCGGGAGGTACATCATATAGCTGGTTACCGGTAACTGGATTATCTTCTGCTGTCATTTCAAATCCGGTAGCTTCTCCTGTTGTGACTACAACTTATACGGTTACTATTTCATCAGGACAATGTTCTGATGATGAAACAATAACTGTTTTTGTTAATCAACCTTCAATGATACAAGTAAGTAATGACACCATTCTTTGTTTGGGTGATAGTGCAAACTTAATAGCTACCGGTGGTATTTCATACTCTTGGGCACCGACCGAAGGTTTAAACAATTCTTTAATTGCTAACCCTGTTGCTTCTCCTAATTACACCAATGCTTACACGGTGTCGGCTATTGATGTTAATGGTTGTATATCAACCGAAACAGTGATAATTGATATTAATCCTTTACCAAATGTTAATGCAGGAAATGATGTTGCGATTTGCCAGGGTGCCAGTATAACTTTAAATGCAACCGGAGGAAACTCGTTTACCTGGAGTCCTTCATCGAGTTTGTCATCTGCGGTAATATCTTCTCCAGTGGCATCTCCGGCTTCAACTACTGATTACATTGTTACAGCAACGGCTGTTAATGGTTGTACTGATAAAGATACCGTGAAAGTAACAGTTAACAATTCCACTTTAGCGGTTACAAGTACTTCGTCTAATGTTATTTGTTTTGGCGAAAACACAGGTAGTGCAAGTGTTTTAGCTTCCGGTGGAACCGGTGTTTACAATTATTATTGGTTTCCTGGAGCATATAGTGTTTCGGATGTTAATAATTTATCAGCTGGTACGTATACGGTAACTATTACTGATCCTAATACTTCATGCGTAAAAACTTCTATAATTACAATAGGTCAACCTGCTGATTTAATTGCCGCTTTCAGTCCTTCTGCAACAGTTGCTGAAGCTCCTGTAACTATTTATTTTACCAATAATTCAATTGGCGCAATTACTTACAATTGGTCGTTTGAAGGTGCTGATGTTTCTAATTTAATTGATGCATCACATGTTTACACAAATTCAGGAACCTATACTGTTCAGTTGATCGCTTCCACTTTATTGTGTCACGATACTGCACAAATTACTGTTTTTATTGAAGACCAAGCCCAATATACATTACCTAATGTATTTACTCCAAATGGTGATTTGAATAATGACATTTTCACATTCAATGGAACTGGAATGGAAAATTTTAATGGTAAGATATTTAACAGATGGGGTACAAAACTATATGAATGGAATGATCCCAAAGGTGGATGGAATGGTGAAAATCAGCCTGCCGGAGTTTATTATTATACGTTAGAATTTAACTCAAATTCAGGTGCATTAAAATCGATTACTGGTTTTGTAAATCTTTTAAGATAAACAACATGTATAGAAAAATTAAAATATCATTTTTATTTATCCTGGTAACATTGGCCTTTTCAAATAAGGTTCTTGCCTGCCATGGAGTGAATCTGGTAAATCTTAATGGAGTTGTGTCTGGTGGTAATTTGATCATCAATGCTGAATCCGATTCAGAAACATGTGGTTGTGATCCATATAGGTTTGAAGTAGAATTAACCTGTATAAATAGTGCATTTACAGGTATTGGTAATTATTTTTCAGGTTCAATGGTAAAAACAGGTTGTACCCAGGAACCTTATTCTGCAATTATAATTCCTAGAGGTTCTTTGTGTCCTGGAACAACCTATCAATGGAGGGCTCATGAATACATTTTGGGTATTACTAATACTCCAAGTGGACCTTGGTCCCCCGCATTTACGTTCACAACTCCGGGGGTATTAACTCCTATTTCTTTATCAGTCTCCGCAAGTCCAAGCAACTTATGTATTCCAAATTCATCCGTACTTACAGCAGTAGCTACCGGTGGTTGTGGAAGCGGAAATACCTATTCATGGGATAACGGTATTGGAACGGAAAGCACTTTAACAGTAACACCAACAATAACTACCACCTATAATGTAACTGCAACGGATGCTTGTTCTGGTTTTTCCCAAACGGTTCCGATTACAGTTAATGTTGGACAAGCACCTGTTGGGGGTACAGCTTCAGCAACACCATTACCTCTTTGTTCAGGAGGCAGTACCACAGTAACTTTAACTTCCTATAATGGGTATATTCAATGGCAAATAGCTCCCGGCCCAATTGGTCCATGGACGAATGTGCCAGGAGCTACGAGTGCAACCTTACCTTTAGGGCCCCTTACTGTCACCAAATTTGTAAGAGCTGTAGTTACCGGCACTTGCGGTGGTTCTGTTTTTTCAAACACATTAGTTATTCAAGTTAAGCCAATACCTACTATCACAATTGCAAATGAAGCAATTTGTAATGGGCAAACAGCTACACTTACTGCAATTCCCAGTATTGCTGGCGGATCGTTTTTATGGAACAATTCATTGACCACTGGCAGCATAAGTGTTAATCCTTCTATTACAACTTCTTATTCCGCCACTTATACCCTTAATAGTTGTACAAGTCCTGTTGCAAATGCCATAGTAACTGTAAGTACTGTTCCTACTGTAACAACAAATGATTCAACAATATGTTTAGGTCAATCAGCTACACTAAATGCGATCACTAATATAGCAGGAGGTACTTATTTATGGCAACCGGGGAATGGAACAACTGCATCAATAACAGTTTCACCATACGCTACCACTACTTATACAGTTAGTTATACATCCAATGGCTGTACAAGTATACCTTCATTGTCAACAGTAACTGTCAACTTTTTACCCGGTGTTTCTGCAGGTTCAGATGTTGCGACCTGTTCCGGATCTTCTGCGGTATTGACCGCATCCGGTGCAGTCACTTATCAATGGTCAACCGGCTCAACCAATGCATCAATAACTGTTTCACCAACTGTCACTACCTCTTATATTTTAAGTGGATTTTCAAATTCTTGTTCCGGAAAGGATACTGTAACTGTTATCGTTTCTCAACCTTTATCTGTTACAGCCACATCTTCAAATTTATTATGCAATAATGTTTGCACGGGAGAAATTTCTGTAAATTCAAGTGGTGGCATTGGGTTGTTCAATTATTTATGGAATCCATCTGTATCCACTTCTTCATCAGGTAATGATCTTTGTGCCGGAACTTATAAAATAATTGTTGAAGATTCTATTGGTTGTTCTGATTCTGTTTCTGTAAATATAACAGAGCCCTCATCACTCACTTACTCTATGTCGGTTTCTGCTGCAACCTGCAATGGGACTTGTGATGGTAGCGCCCAGGTTGTTGTAAGTGGTGGAACATCGCCTTATTCTTATTTGTGGCAAAATGGAGATACGAATGCACTTGCTGATAATTTATGTGATGGAATTCAAACACTCGAAGTAACAGATGCAAATAATTGTACACTTTTATTAGATACGGTTATTTATGAACCTTCAGCGGTAACGGCAGTAATTTCTCCTGCAAATTCTATAATTTGTATAGGATCTTCAGTAACGATGCAAGCTATCGGAACAGGAGGGACAGGGAGTTATTCTTATCTGTGGTCCTCAGGAAGCACTACCGCATCCATTACTGTTTCGCCAATTATAACTTCACAATATTCGGTGATAGTATCAGATAATAATGGATGTTCTTCTTCTTCCATTAATTCCAATATCCAGGTTAAAGATTCAATTGATGTTTTTGTTAATTACCAAACAGTAGTTTGTGCAGGAGTATCAACCACTCTGAGTGCTACGGCAAATGGGGGAGATGGAACCTATAATTTTATTTGGCAGCCCGGTAACATAAACACTGCAAGTATAACCATTACACCCATTCAAACTACAACTTATACTGTAGTGGTAACAGATGGCTGCGGTACTCCGGCAGTAACTAAATTAATTACTCTTACTGTATCTCCGGCTCCTGTTGCAAATTTTTTCAGTGACACCGCATTTGTGTGTGCCGGTGGATGTGTGCTATTTACAGATATTTCAACAATTCAACCCGGTTCAACAAATAATTATCAATGGACTTTCGAAGATGGAACTGTTAATTTTGGAAAAGAAACTCAAAAATGTTTTAATGTACCCGGAACTTTCGATGTAAGTTTAACAGTAACTTCTGCTAATGGCTGTAGTGATGATATTTTACTTCAGGACTATATAACAGTCGGTTCACTTCCTGTTGCCAATTTTACATACGATCCGGAAACCCCCACTGATTTAAACCCACTGGTAAATTTCCATGATAATTCTACTTTTTCTAATCAGTGGTCCTGGAATTTTGGTGATGATTCCTTACAGTCTAATGAACAAAATCCTTCACATATTTTTGGAGCAACTGGTGCCTATTGTATAACTCTTCTTGTTAAAAGTGAACTTGGATGTGTTGATAGCACTATCAGGTGTATCACTGTAGAGCCTGAAAGAACACTTTTTATTCCCAACACATTTACTCCTAACAGTGATAATCTAAACAGCGTTTTTAAGGTTTATAGCGCAGGTTGGGATATCGATTTTTTTGAAATGAGAATTTTCAATCGTTGGGGAAATGAAATTTTTAATACAAATGATATCCTGGAAGGGTGGGATGGTAAAGGTAGCGATCCGGGAGAGGCTTTAGGTACTTATGTTTACCATATAAAAATTCAAGATACACAGAAACGGGTACGCACCTGGAAAGGCCATATAAATATAATAAGATAGGATTTTACATAAATAATTAACATTAAATTTTTTAACAATTGAGTATCCATAAATTAAATATAAAAACCATGAAAACTATTTACTATTGTCTGAATGCTAAATTCAGAACCACTATGTTGATGGTGATTTTAACAACGAATATATTCATTGTTAAATCTCAGAACATTACAAATTACAGTTTTTCGGCCACTGCCGGAACGTTTACTCCTTTATCAGGAGCGGATACTGCGACTCTTGCAGGTTCAAATGATGAAGGGTACTATAATACGCTTCCTATAGGATTCAATTTCACATATATGGGAGTTCCATATTCGACCTTTTCAGCCAGCACAAATGGCTGGATGACTTTTGGCCAGAATATTACAATCGCATCTTCGGGTAATGTTTTGGCAACTGCAGGTAAAAGACCTGTTATTGCTCCTTTGTGGGATGATAATGATATGGCGTCAGGTGAACTTTCTTATCAAACAGCAGGATCAGTGGGTAACCGTGTTCTGACTGTTGAATGGTTAAAGGTAGAATGGAAGTACACCGTTAACGCACCTGTAATATCGTTTCAGGTTAAGTTATATGAAGCTACCGGGAAAATTGAATTTGTTTATCAACAGGATGCAGGTGTGGTTGTAACCGGAACTGCGTCAATTGGTATCACAGCAATGGGAACGGGTGCAGGAAATTTTCTTTCTCTAAATAATTCTGGGACAACACCTACTGTAAGTTCGACTACTGAAACGACCACAATAAGCTCAAAACCTGCTAACGGTCAAACATATACGTTTACTCCTTTTGCGGCACCGCTAGCGCCTAACAGTTTCACAGCATCACCTGTTGGAATTACATCAATGACAGTTTCATGGCTTGATAACTCAACAAATGAAAGTGGTTTTTATGTGTACCGTTCTCTTGATAATGTTAATTTTAATTTAGTTGGTACTATCCCCACTACAACGTCAACTACAACCGGAACTTCTTATTCGTTAAATCAGATAGGCTTAACAGCTAATACACAATATTATTACAATATTGTTTCTTTTAATGAGGCATTCCTTTCAATAGCTATCAATGGAAATGCTACTACTTTACCTGCAACTTTTTGTGGAAACAAAACGGTGGGTCCAACAGGGAATTATTTATCATTAACCGCTGCATTTACTGACATTGCTTTAAATGGTCTTCAATGCTCAAGTACTCTTGAATTACAAGCAGCATACGTAAGTACTGTTGAAACGTTTCCTTTAACAATTCCTTTTTTCGGAAATAACAGTACCACTACTTTAATAGTTCGACCGGAAGTTGGTGCAACTAATTTATCTATTATAAGTGATTCTTTACAAACATTAAATTTAAATGGAACAATTGCATTAGTTTTTGATGGTCGTGCCGGAGGAGTTGGCTCTTCTGCTTTAACTGTTGGAAACACAAGGATTTCCGGTGCTGCTATTTCATTTATAAATGGGGCTTCCTATAATAATTTTCATGATCTGTTAATTAAAGGGGTTAATACTTCAGTAACAGGAGGAGTTATAACTTTCCTTACTTCAACAACTGCAATTGGAAATAACTACAATACATTCCAAAATAATAATATTAGTGATGGAGTCACTACTCCAACTAACTTGATTTATTCAGCAGGATCAGTGTCCGCTCCCAATACAGGAAATGCTGTTGTGAATAATAACTTGTTTAACTTTTTCAGCCCCACATTAACAAGTGCAGCCGTATCAGTAGCAGCTAATAATAGTGACTGGACCATTTCAAATAATAGAGTTTACCAGGAAGTAGCAAGAACTTACACTACCGGTACAATACACTATGGAATCAGAGTTGTGTCTTCAACAGGGATCAACTTTACAATAAACAATAATACTGTAGGATATTCATCAATGTCGGCAACGGGTGTTTATATTATGGATGGTACTGTTGCAACTCGTTTTTCTGCCATTTCCTTAACAGCAGACGAAGCCGGTCCTAGCAATATTCAAGGGAATATCATAAATAATATTTCTTTAAAAACGGCTAACACCAGTTCTACTACTACAGGCGTTTTTTCTGGAATTGCTGTATTGGGAGGCTCTGTTAATATTGGTACTACTTCCCCAAATTTGATCGGTTCAGGTATTGCAAATGATGTGATCGCTATTACTTCTACTGTTTCAGCAGGTGCCTTAGTTGGAATTTACACCACTTCTTCAGGAACAATGAATATTTCAAATAATAAAATCGGAGGTTTTTCTGCTTCCGGAGCAGCTACCATTGGAAATACGATTAGAGGGATTAATACTGCAGGTTCAGGAAGCTATACCATTTCAGGAAATGAAATTGGAAGTTTAACGTTAGCTGATAATATCCGTGCGGGTATAATGGGTACTACAACTGCTTCAACTGATGTTACCGGAATTGAAAATAC
>JAZKBX010000260.1:0-8161 GCA_040388455.1 Bacteroidota bacterium | reverse complement strand
TAAAAATAATTTTTATTTCAATTCTGTTCATATTACAGGATCCAATGTAACTACCGGTACAGCTTCTTCACAAGGTTTTATACGTACGTCTGTTGATTCCGTTGAGATCAAAAATAATATTTTCGTTAATACACGTTCAAATTCAACAGGATCCGGTAAGCACTATGCAATTAACCTTAACCTTACAACAACTGTAACAGCAGGAAATAATGATTATTATTTTCCTGGCGGAATGATGGGAGTGGTTGCAACCACTGATTATCCTTTATTAGGGAATTGGAAAATAGGCACAGGTCTGGATGTAAGTTCTATTAAGGTTGATCCTATGTTTATTTCTGCAACGGATTTGCATATAAATAATAGCACTGCTTCTTCACTTGAATCAGGTGGAGTGGTGATAGCTGGCGTAAGTACTGATTTTGATAGTGATTCGAGACCGGGACCTGCGGGCTCTATTAATGGTGGTGGTACTAAACCTGATATAGGTGCAGATGAATTTGATGGTATTCCAATTAACCTTGATATGGGTGCAACAGTTTTAGTCAGCCCTTTAACAACTGGATGTTATGGTACTGCTGAAACCGTAAGAGTGAGGATCAAAAATTATGCGGGTGCTCCAATGGACTTCAGTTCAAACCCTATTACTGTAAATGTTGAAGTTACTGGTCCGAACGCCATTGTATTTACACCAATGGATATTTATAGTGGAACACTTGCTTCAGGTGCAACATTAGATACTACTATAAGTACAACTTATAATATGATTGTTGCCGGGCAATATAAATTTAAAGCAAGTACTGTACTTGCAGGTGATGCAAACAACGGGAACGACAGTATGTCTCTTGTAACTATTAACGTTTCAGGGGGGAATGCTACTGCTTCTGCTTTAGATATTTGCAGCGGACGTTCAACCACGCTAATGCTATCTGGTTATAATGGTACTATTCAATGGCAAAATTCTATTGACGGAGGTACTGTGTGGAACAATGAAATTGATCCACTTAGCACCACAGCAAGCTATGTGGTTTCTCCTGTATCTAATATAAAATATCGTGCATTTGTTTGTGGTCTTCATCCATCCGATACTTTGGATATAAATGTTATTACCACACCCGGACCTATCACTCTTGGCGAAACAAGATGTGGACCAGGGCCAGTTACTTTGTCAGCAACTGGCACCGGAACTTTGTTATGGTACGATGCGTCCATTGGTGGCAATAGAGTTAATACAGGAAATTCATACACCACATCAATTTCAGCAAACACTTCATATTATGTAAGTGATGTTGCAGGAGGGGTTTCAGAACGTGTTGGTAAAACAAATCAAGGCACATCCAGCTTTATTAGCGCCTTAAAATATGGTGTTTTGTTTACAGCTGTTATGCCGGCAATTATAGACAGCGTTAATGTTTATCCAACAGGAACTGGTACAATTACAATTCAAATACTTGATCCGTCCACACAGGCAGTTCTTTATTCGGCAGCGCCTTTTTCTTTATCAGGATCCGGTACTCAAAAAATAGCAGTTCCGGTTGGTATCGCATTATCTCCAGGAAATTATAAAATGAGTATGACCTACACCGGTATAACCAATATTGTAAGAACCTCCTCAGGTGGACCTTTCCCATACACATCTCCTTCCGGAGCTGTTTCAATAACTTCCGGAGCAACAGGTACAGGAACCAGTACTTCTTATTACTGGTTTTATGATTGGGTGATCACAACAGGTTGTGAAAGTTTAAGAACACAAGTTACTGCAACGATGACAGCTCCTCCTGCAATGAGCATTTCTACAACTGATGCAATACTTTGTAATGGCGACAGCACAACCATTGTAATAAGCAGTGCAAATCCATATACATACACCTGGTCACCGGTTGGTTCTTTAAATACTACTACCGGTACTTCCGTGGTTGCAAAACCAATGGTAACTACTAAATATTATGTAAACGCAGTTGATGGATCATCTTGTGCCAATATGGATTCAATTAATATTGTTGTAAAAGAACTTCCTACTTTGACGTTAGCTTCCACACCATCGGCAATTTGTTTTGGAAATAGCTCTCAAATTACAGGACGCTCCATGCATTTAGCTTCTACTCTATTGGATGAAAATTTCAATGTTGCTCCAACTAACTGGACAATAACAAATACCAGTACACCGGTTGGTCTGGAATGGGCTTTTGTTGCGAATTTTGAAGGAAACACCATGAATGGAACCCCGTTTGCTTTTGTTGACAGTGATTCCCCGGGATCTGGTACAATTGTTAACTCAACATTAACAAGTCCTGTGATAAATGCATCAGGAAACGATTCATTGGTTTTAAGCTTTGACCAGTATTACAAGCATTTATCTTCTACCATTGCAACAATAGAAGTATTTGATGGAACTACCTGGATCCTGGTTTACCAACCAACTGCAACTAGTGGATCATGGATAACATCTAACATCAGAAATATTAATATCACACAGTACGCCAATTCAAATTTGCAAATAAGATTTAATTATTTCGGAAATTGGGATTATCACTGGGCTATTGATAACGTGAAAATATCCACCTACATGAAAAACGATTTCAATTGGACTGGAAATGGTTTGTCTACAACTAATATTTCAAATCCTGTAGCTACTCCTTTGGTAACTACAATGTATAATGTTACAATTACAGATCCATCTACTACTTGTGTAATGAAGGACTCAATAGAAATAACAGTTAATTCAAACCCAATAGTAAACTTAGGAGTTGATACTGCAATTTGTTCTAATTTGAGTTTAACATTAGATGCCGCTTTAAATTATACAACTTATGTATGGTCAACACCTGCAACAACACAAACTGTAACTGTTAATACAGCAGCTACCTATAGTGTTACTGTTACTGATGCGAATGGTTGTAATGGATCTGATGCGATTAATGTTACAATAAATACAGCTCCTGTAATTTCATTAGGTGTTGATTCTGTAATTTGTGATGGACAAGCAGTAGCTCTTTCTCCTGGCATAGGTTTTACAACATATAACTGGTCAACGGGAGCAAGCACTTCTGCTATTTCTGCTATAAGTGCCGATGATTATTCTGTAATTGTAACTGATGTAAATCAGTGTAAAGGGTACGATACAGTTGCAATAACTGTTAATGCTTTACCTGTTGTTAGTTTAGGTGCTGATATTGCTTTTTGTCAGAATGATTCCAGAGTTCTTGACGCTGGAGCAGGCTTTGTATCTTACAGTTGGTCAAATAACACTTCATTACAAACAACTACTGTTTCAACTGACGGAACTTATTCTGTAACGGTTACGGATATTAATGGTTGCAGTAATTTAGATGCAATAATGGTTGTTGTTAATGCATTACCTGTTATCGATCTTGGAACTGATCAAACATTTTGTTTGTATGATTCATACACTCTTGATGCCGGAAATGGTTTCAATACTTATGAATGGTCAGATAATTCAACATTGCAAACATTGACTGTGATAGCAGCAGGAACTTATTCAGTAACTGTTACTGATAATAATAGCTGCAGTAATTCTGATGCGATAGTTGTTGTAGTTAATGCCTTGCCTGTTATTGATCTTGGATCTAACATATCATTCTGTATGAATGATTCTGCTATTCTTGATGCTGGTAATGGGTTCTATGCATACAACTGGTCGGATAATTCAACTTTACAAACCATAACAGTAAGCACTGCAGGAACCTATTCTGTAACTGTAACAGATGTTAATGGATGTAATAATTTTGATGCATTATCGGTTGTTGTTAACGCATTGCCTGTTATCAGCCTTGGACCGGATACTGTAATTTGTAAAAATGAAGAATTTGTTTTAGATGCAGGATCAGGTTTCTCAGGTTATTTATGGGATAACAATGCTACCACTCAATCAATTGTTGTGGATGGTGATGTCCTTGCAGCTGGTAATTATAGCTATTCAGTTATTGTTTCAGGAAGCAATAGTTGTGAAGCAACTGATACCGTTATTGTAAAAGTTGATCTTTGTGCAGGTATCAATGAAGAGAATGAAGTTGCCATGTTTAGCCTTTATCCGAATCCTTCTCAAGGGGAGTTTACAATTACAACTACATCATCTTCAAAAAATGATATCGTTATAGAAGTTGCAGATATTGAGGGGCGGGTTATTTATAAAGAAAAAATAAGCCAGTTTACAACTAAAACAATTCAATTAAATAATGCAGCTCCGGGAATTTATTTTGTAAAAATTCAGGATTCCGGAAACAGTAGAGTTCAAAAATTAATTATTAATTAAAAATTGAGGGTCCCGGTATAGGCCGGGATCTTCAATTTGATTTTCGTCACGTCATTCAGGGGGCTATACTTTTTTTGAGGGAAGCATGAAAAATCTTCTCAATTTAAAAGTAAATACTAATCAAAGTAAAAGATACAAAAATCGTATTTAAATTTTTTACTATAACCGATTTGTTTAACAACATGACTATTAACAACTCAAAATTTCATCCATCTTTAAAAAAAATATTAAGCTTTAAAACATAGGGCACAAATGAGAAAAATAAAAATAATCTTACGAATTCTTTCATATTCCGATCTATACAATGAAATAGAACTCATAAATTATTCATACGAACAATTATACGATATTTTAAGAAGTTACATCTTTAGGGATTTGATAGATAAAAATATTAAAGTGCAATTCGAAAAAATATAAAATTGCTGAATTCTTCCCCAATACATTCCTGCTTTTTCAATATCTGAAATTCTTCGCTAATTATGCAAAACGGCCCCAATTAATAGGTGTTTTTTTTAATTGTTGCAATTAAACCAAATTGTTGAGCAAGTATATTGTATCCCTTACCATTGAAATGTTTCCACAAAGTATAAAAAGCGTAAATTTGCACAATAGCCTATTTGGCAATTCGGTCTTTAATTTCATTATAACCGGGCATCATTTTTTAAACGTTAATAAATAGTATGAAAAGAATTGGAGATTACAGAAAGCTTTTAGGTGTTACCAACACAGTAGGATTAAAGGAATTAAAAACCGTTTACAGGGAATTTATGAAAGAAAATCATCCTGATAAATTTCATGACAATCATTCTCTAAAATTGGAAGCCGAAGAAAAAAGCAAGTCTATTATCGCGGCTTATCATTTTTTAGTGAGCATTGACCCTGAAACTCAAAAACAAAATCTTCCGGAATATACGGCCACAATTACCTCTTCCATCATTGTGGATTTTCAACACAAGGGACTTACCCTGAAAATAAACTTTTCGGACGGTAGTGTTTATGAATATTTTAATGTTCCCAAAAACATTTATATTAAACTGGTAAATGCCGATTCGCAAGGCAGATTTGCCAGAAGACATATATTCAGTTCTTACCTGTATAGAAATATCACTAAGGCGGTAACTGTTTAATTGTATTGATTAGCTTTTTGTTTATTTGGGCGTTCCCCTTTCTAAAAAGAAAGGGGCGGGCTTTCCGCTTCAATCTTTTCTAAACAGAAAAGGATTTACGCGGAATTTACCTGAGCCCTTGTCGAAGGAATCCCTAACGCAAAGAAACTGCCCTTAGAATACACATTTTTGTTCCGTAATTTTAATTCGGAAATTTCAAAAAAAATAAATAATTGCCTTAAAAACCAACAACATGAACAATCCATTATTGCAAAAATTTAATACTCCATTTAATACTATTCCGTTCGAAGAAATTAAATTGGAACATTATAAACCTGCTATTGTAACAGCTATTGAATTAGGGAAACAAGAAATTAAGGTAATAAAGAATAATCCCCAAACCCCTGATTTCAAAAACACAATAGAAGCTTTAGAAAGAAGCGGAAAAACGTTGGATGTAGTTTCCAGCATTTTTTTTAATCTGAATAGCTCCGAAACGAGTGATGCTATGCAGGCAATTGCTCAGGAAGTATCTCCTTTGCTTTCTGCTTTTGGTGATGATATTTTAATGGATGATGAATTATTTAAAAGAATTAAGGCAGTTGTAGAAACTACTGATGCAGATAAGCTTTCCACAGAACAGGCAATGCTTTTACAAAAAACGTATAAAAGCTTTGTAAGAAATGGCGCTAATTTAGATGATGTATCTAAAGAAAAGCTAAAAGAATTGAATACTAAATTATCTAAACTAAGCCTTACTTTTGGTGAGAATTTATTAAAATCCTCCAATAAGTTTGAACTTTGGATCACTGAAGAAGCTGACTTAGCTGGCCTTCCGGAAGGTGTTAAAGAAGCAGCTTTAATGGCTGCAAAAAGTAAAGGCAAAGAAAATGCCTGGTTAATTACCTTAGATTATCCTTCCTATATCCCTTTTATGATGTATGCCGATGTTCGGCAATTAAGAGAGCAGTTATACAAGGCTTTTGGTTCGAGATCATTTAATAATGATGAGTTTAATAACGAAGAAATTGTTAAACAAATTGCTATTGCAAGACACGAAAAAGCCAATTTGTTAAATTATGTTTCTTATGCCGCTATTGTGCTTGAAGAACGTATGGCAGAAACAGCCGAAAATGTGAATAATTTATTAAATGAATTGCTGGAATATGCAAAACCCATTGCAATAGAAGAGTTACAGGAAGTTCAGAACATGTGTAACATGTTAGGCGGCCCTTCAGCGATGGAGCGTTGGGATTTTTCTTATTATTCCGAAAAATTAAAAAATGAAAAATTTGCCATCAATGATGAAATTCTAAAACCCTATTTCCAACTGGAAAAAGTAATTGAAGGAGCATTCATTACTGCCGAAAAATTATATGGTATCACCTTTGAAAAACGTGACGATATCCAAACCTACCATAAAGAGGTAACAACATACGAAGTGAAAGATGAAAAAGGAAAACACCTAGCTGTTTTTTATGCTGATTTTTTTCCTCGTGAAAGTAAAAGAGATGGTGCCTGGATGACCTCTTTCAGCGGACAGAATAAATACGATGGAACCGAGCAACGACCGCATGTTTCAATAGTTTGTAATTTTACCAAACCCACAGAAACAAAACCTTCCTTACTTACTTTTAATGAGGTAACAACATTGTTTCATGAATTCGGACATGCTTTGCATGGCATTTTTGCCGATGGATATTTCGAAAGTTTAAGTGGAACTTCTGTTTATTGGGATTTTGTGGAGCTACCATCACAACTAATGGAAAACTGGTGTTATGAAAAAGAATGTCTGGAATTATTTGCCAAACATTACAAAACAAACGAAGTGATTCCTATTGAACTGGTTCAGAAAATAAAAGACAGCGCTAATTTTATGAGCGGCTATCAAACCCTGCGCCAGATTGGATTAGGTAGATTAGACCTTGCCTGGCATAACTTAGCAGAATTGCCAACCATTTCTGTAAGTGAATTTGAAGCTAAGGCAACCAAAGAAACCGACTTATTTCCTCCTTTAAAAGGAATTAATTCATCCTGTGCTTTTGGACATATTTTCCAGGGGGGATATGCTGCCGGTTATTACAGTTATAAATGGGCTGAAGTATTAGAGGCAGATACATTTGAATACTTTTTAGAAACCGGTATTTTTAATAAGGAAACTGCAAAAAAATTTAAAGACAATATCCTCTCCAGGGGAGGAAGCGAGCATCCAATGCAGCTTTATAAAAAATTCAGAGGACAAGAACCTTCCACCAAACCTTTGCTTAGAAAAAGTGGATTGTTGAAAAATGAAAAGGTGAGCTAGGGTTCAATAATAGAGAAATATACGCAGTCGATAGCGTCAAGCGACCAAAAACAACAAATATACGCTACGCGAGTGGCGTTTACTGAAATGTTAGCGGTCATTGTAACTAGTAACAGTTTTAAAACGAAGCGACAAACAATTAAAACCGACAGAGAGAAAATATGGGACTTTTTGATTATAGATGTATGATATCGGGACTAAGTCTTGCTGCATCGAGAACGACTTTGGTTTTACTAGAAAAAGTAGGAAATGATTACGTCCCAATATCGCTCCCTGTTTATGGTCAGTATAATAGGATTGGAGCTATTGATATGATACATGAAGATGAAAGCACTAACAAAATCATAGAGTTTTTTCAAACAAAAATAAATTCAGGAGAAGTAAAAATTGACTGGAAAGAAGTGTACTGGAATGGCAACTTTTTAAATAAAATAGAAACTATAGAACAACTAATTGCATGCATAGAAAGGGGAGTTACCA
>JAZKBX010000259.1:0-7308 GCA_040388455.1 Bacteroidota bacterium | reverse complement strand
CATGTTTACCAAAGTTGCTAAAATCCGGTTGTAATGACACGGAAGAGAGGTATAACTTACCTTTATCCACATCATACTTACTTAAAAAAACATCATCATTTTGTAATCTGAGTAAATACTCTTCATTACTTTTTGTTGTTTTTGAGATCCTATAATGCTTGCTTACAATAGGTAAATTAAGGTTGGTGGCACTGAATGTTTTTTTATCAAATACATCTTTATAAATATCATGCTCCAGATTTACTTTATCTACTTTGGTATTTATGGTATCTAAAGCTTCGTAATAATTGGCATTTGCGGCCAATAAAAATTCTCGGTAAGAATTCAAATCAATTGCCGGATTAGGGAACACCAATACACTTCCACCATTACTCATAAAGCGTTTCAGCTCTTGTGCCAAACCTGATGTGATCGTTTTTAATTCATTTAATACGATCAGTTTATTATTGGATAATGAAGAATAATCGAGTTTGTTTTCAGGAGAATTTTTCAATACAAATAATGAGTCGGATCCGAAAAGCTTGTTCAGATAAGGGCTTTCAGATTTTGTAATTTCCGAACTTGAAGAATTTATACATAATACCGGAATATTTTTAGCCACTTCAAAGCTAAAATAAAACGCATCATCAAACGTAACAGGGTAATCGTTCAATTCAATACGGCAATGCTGTAAACCTATTTCTTTAGAGGAAAATGACAGAATTATCTCTGTTTCTGATTCTTTATCAATGTTAAAACTTGCAGGTGTTTTTTGAATTTCATTGATGAATAATTTAATGGAATTGTTTTCTAAAACTTTATCAGACACATTTTTAATGCGAACATGCAATTTCTCTATTTGGTTGAATTGCCGCACGGGAGTTTCAAACCAGCAGGTATCAATATAAACATTGTCTTTTTGCACGGCAATTAAAGGAACAAAATTAAAGTTGATAGCAGTATCATTTTTAATTTGGTCAATATTAGCAATGCTTTTTTGAAAGTCGGAAACGATAAAGGATATTTTAATTTCATTTCCTTTATTTTGTAAAACGTCCATTTGACGGGTTACAATTTCGGAGAGACTATGGCTGGCAGGACTTATTTTTACTTCATCCAACAGTTCAATAAATTCTTCTTTGTTCACTAAACGTTGATGTTTACCTTCAAAATCATTGGTAAGTAATTGAAAACGATCGGTAGGTTTATAGGCAGAAACAATTTCTGAGGCACGTTTTTTAGCATCATCCAACAGTGTTCCATTTACATTGATCGCATCCATGCTAAAGGAATTATCAACAAAGATGCTTACGACCTTATCGCCAACCACTACTTTTTTGTTTTCAACAGGGATAAAGGGTTGCGCAAAAGCGAAGACCAGGAAGGTAATAGCCAGAATACGTGCAGCTAAAACTAATAAATGCTTGAGTTTAGATTTAGCTTGGGTTTCCTCTTTAACTTCTTTTAAAAAGCGAATATTGCTGAAATAAACAGTCTTGAATTTCCGGAAATTAAATAAATGAATAATAATGGGAATGGCGATTGCCGAGAGTGCAAATAAAAATGCTGGATAGGTGAAGCTCATCAAAAGACAAAGTTAATACTTTTTTGCTTGGTTTGTAACTCTTTATAGGAATTTTTGAATGCTATTGGTCATCCTGAACTTTTCGTGATATATGACCAATATTGATTATCCTGGTAAAATAGACTTTATATAAATAATTCATTAAAGGTAATCAGCCCGCACTTTCTCGACAAGCTCGAAATGACTGCGCGCGTGGTCATTTCGAGCTTGTCGAGAAAATTGTGTGTAAGCATTTTAACCCACAATTTCGTTGCAGGATCGGGATCGCACTTGCGATAAAGCATGTTTTTCTTACAATTAAAAACTCAATTTTTAATTGATTTGGCTTTCTTGAACGAAAAAATTACATTTGTATGGTTTAGAAATTTATTATGGAAAAAGAATGTCCTGAATGTGGTGAGCAAATAAAAGGTAGGGCAGATAAAAAATTCTGTTCGGATCTTTGCCGGAATGCATTCAACAATAAATTGAATAGCGATACTACCAATTATGTAAGGAACGTAAATAATATTTTACGAAAAAACAGGAGGATCCTGGGAGAACTTATTCCTGCAGAAACTGCAAAAACAACCAAAGCCAAACTGGTACAAAGCGGTTTTAATTTCCAATATTATACCAATGCCTATACCACTAAAAAAGGTACAACCTATTACTTTTGCTATGAATATGGCTACCTGCCGATAGAAAATGATTATTATTTTTTAGTAAAAAGGAAAGAATAAAATTTCAGATGTTAGATATTGGATGTTAGATGTTAGATATTGAGCTGGATATTAGGCAATAAGCGGCTGAGATAACACGCTAATTGGGTTAGGTTAAGGGCTCAGTTTGACTGATGCTTTGAGCCTCTTTGCGCTTTTTCTCAATTCTGTAAACCAAAAACAAACTTATAGCAACCGTTGCAAGGCTGGTAGCAACATACAACCATTCACCTTCTTCTATTCCTACTTTATCAGCATTATCAGGTATAGCACCTCTATTTACCAGCCAGATCAAAACTACCGCCATTCCATTATTAATGAAATGTGCCACTATACCGGGCCACAAGGAGCCGCTCCATAAAAACAGATAACCCAAGTATGCGCCCATCAGCATACGCGGTAAAAATCCAAAGAACTGCATGTGAAAAGCGCTAAATAAAATAGCACCGATCCAGACGCCAACATGCTTATTACGAGTGCAGTCTATCAATACTTTTTGCAGAACACCACGAAAAAAAAGTTCTTCACTTAGAGCGGCCATTAATGCAATAACAATTAAATTTAATATAAGTACACCCACAGAAGTACCTTTAGTAAAGGCTTCAGTAAGTATTTTCGCTTTTTCTTCGCTTTGTTGCATCCATGTTTCTATTCCACTAAGCGCTTCAGGTAATTTTAAATGCTGATTAGCATCAGATAACCAGTTTATCATTGGCATGGCAAGTAACATCCCTATTCCTGCAATCATTAAAGTGGTAATTGCCGGCCTGGTGGTAACACCTAAATAGTGAATACGTGGTTTGGTCCAGAAAACAGCAAACAGAATGGCCGGAAAAACAAAAACAACAAGTACGCTCAAGCCCTGAATTATTTTCAAGGTTGCAATGGTATTGGGGTTATCCAGGTTCATTACAATATCATCATCACCACCCAAAACAGTGAGTAAACCCAATGCGAAAATGTATACTAAAAGGAAGCTTAATTTAAGCCATGATTGGCGTTCTGGTTCAATGTTTTGCATTAATGTCTTTATTTGGGTAATTTTGCAACAAATCTACAAAAAGCAATTGTACAATTTTACAATTTTGCAGTAGGCAATTCTTATAATTGTACAATTTGACAATTATTCGATAGATAATCGAAAAAATGGTAAAAATAGGTAACATAGAATTAGGCGATTTCCCTTTATTGCTGGCTCCCATGGAAGATGTGAGTGATCCGCCATTTCGTGCGGTATGCAAAAAAAATGGTGCGGATCTAATGTATACCGAATTTATTTCCTCGGAAGGACTGATTCGTGATGCGGCAAAAAGTGTTCAAAAACTCGATATTTTTGAATATGAACGTCCGATTGGTATTCAATTATTTGGATCTGATATTAACTCCATGCGTGAAGCAGGGATTATAGCAGACAATGCACACCCTGATCTAATAGATATTAATTATGGTTGCCCTGTAAAGCAAGTTGCTTGCAGAGGCGCTGGCGCAGCCCTTTTACAGGATATTCCCAAAATGGTGATGATGACTTCGGAGATCGTGAAAATAGCGCATCGGCCGGTTACAGTAAAAACACGTTTGGGATGGGATGATACTACAAAAAATGTGGTTGAAGTAGCGGAACGATTACAAGATATTGGTATTTCAGCACTTACCATCCATGGACGAACACGCGCTCAACTTTATAAAGGAGATGCCGACTGGACCTTAATTGGCGAGATCAAAAATAATTCCCGTATTAAAATCCCAATTTTTGGAAATGGTGATATTGATTCACCTGAAAAAGCCAAAATAATGAGAGATCGTTATGGTGTGGATGGGATCATGATCGGCAGGGCGAGTATTGGCTATCCATGGATCTTTAATGAGATAAAACATTTTTTCAAAACAGGCGAACATCTGGCTCCTCCAACAATTACAGACCGGGTGAACGTTTGCAAAGAACATTTGGATTTTTCTATCCGATGGAAAAGTAAACATGCCGGAATAGTTGAGATGCGCAGGCATTATACTAATTACTTCAAAGGATTACCAAACTTTAAAGAGTATCGTACTAATTTGGTTACTACTTATTCGTATGATGAGATCATCAGTATTTTAGATGAAGTGGAGAAGAAATATACAGAGATGGAGACTGTTTAGTAACTTTAACACAGAGTTCACAGAGTTTTTAGAGTTTCACAGAGAAAAGTTATGTCAAACTCTGTGAAACTCTTTTTTTTGCCCTGTGAACTCTGTGTTAAAATTCTGTGTTAAAATTTATATTAAAACGCTAAGTGCCTCTTCGTAAATACCCTCACCGGATACCAGGCTGCAAAAAAACCTATCAATAATACTGCTCCTGTTATCATTACAAAATCAGTCAGTTCCAGCTTGATCGGATAAGCATCTACTACGTACCCTTCCGTGAATCGAATTAGGGAGAACTTTATCTGCAACCAGCAAACAAAAGTTCCAAGTATGAGACCTAATGCCGCACCAATAATAGTTATTAGTAAGCCTTCCATTAAAAATATCCTTCGTATCAATTGAATATCCGCTCCCATATTATGCAAAATGGTAATGTCTTTTTTCTTTTCAATTATCAGCATCGTTAGTGAACCGATCACATTGAAAGTTGCTATTATCAAGATAAACACGAGAATAATAAATGTCCATAATTTTTCAGATTTTAATGTTTTGTATAGCAAGGCATTTTGCTGCTGACGATTTTTTATTTCATATTTATCGCCAAGTAGTGAATGAATTTGTTGTTCTATTTTTTCTTTGTCGGCCCCTTCTTTAAAGCCCAATTCAATAGAACTGACTTCGGTAGTATAATCGAACAGCTCCCTGGCCTTATGAATATTCATGATCACATATTTGTAATCAAATTCATCATTAATTGAAAAAGCTCCTGCCGGATATGCTTTTAATTCGTTTAATCCACCTTCAGCATCAAAAGTGCTTACAGTACCACGTTTGGGGGCATAAACAGAAATTGGAGTGAACAAATCATTTGGTCCGTTTTGTAATATATAACTGATCCCTTTACCAATAACAATATTGTTTTTTTCCAAATTGAACTCCCCATCACTTACAAGAGAATCGAAATTGGTCATCCTTTCAAAATCAGTGCTAACACCCTTTATTGTGGCAATACATTGTTTGTCATTTAACTTTAATAATGCATTCCCTTCCATTACCTCTGTGTAATAAGCAACGCCTTCTATTTTTTTTATCGATTGAAATTCGGTAGGATCAGGAATAAACGTTTTTCCTTGTTTCAGAGTAATTTCAATATCCGCATCAAATGAATTATAAAGCGATTGTACCAGATCCGACAAACCATTGAATGCCGAAAGCACTATTATCAGCGCCATTGTTCCAATACAGATTCCTGCCACAGAAATGCCCGAAATGATATTTATGGCATTGTGTGATTTTTTAGAGATCAGGTAACGTTTTGCTATGAAAAAAGGAAGGTTCAGAGTTTAAAGTTTAAAGTTTGAAAGTTTAAAGTTTGAAAGTTTGAAAGTTTAAAGTTATAAAGTTTGAAAGTTCAAAGTTTTATTAATAGTGTTGAATTTTACTTTAAAGTTTTGGATTCAAAAAATATTTTTATACGTTTTCAAACCTTACACTTTTGATTTTTTTAACTTTCAAACTTTATAACTTTGAACTTTAAACTAAATTTACTTTTTCAATAGTTCATCAATACGCATTGCATAATCCAATGAATCGTCAAGGAAAAACACAAGGTTAGGTATGATACGTACTTGCTTTTTGATCCTGCCGGATAGTTTTATTCTAATATCCTTGGTATGAACCTGAATTAGTTTTAGTAATTCTTTGGTATCCGGAACATTAAATAAGCTAACATAAACTTTTGCGATCCCAAGATCGGGACTTACCCGCACCTGTGTAACGGTGATCAATGCATTACCAAACAAAAGGCGTGTTTCTCGCTGAAAAATTTCACCAAGTTCTTTTTGTATTAATCGCGATACTTTTAACTGACGTGTTGAATCCATTTTTGGAAATATAATTTTAAAACCCAAAATTAACAATTAACAGCGACAAAGCTTATATTTGCGGCATGAAAAATATTTTTGGTGTACTCCAATATATAAAGGGGTACTGGCGCTATGCCTTTTTTAATATTACATTCAATATTCTTTCGGCCGGTTTTTCTTTGTTTTCTATTGCTATGCTGTTCCCCTTTTTGCAGGTCTTATTTTCTGATGACAGCAAAAAAATGGAAGAATTACAGAAAATGGGAAAGCCTGAATTTCACCTTTCCTCCTCCTCTATCATTGATAATATAAATTATATATTAGCAAAGGATATTGAGGCACATAGCCAAATGCACGCCCTGGTTGGGATTTGTATCTTTATTATCATCACCATTTTCTTCAAAAATTTATTCCGCTATCTAGGAATGTTCTTTATCGCACCTATACGAAATGGTGTAGTAAAAGATATGCGTAATAACCTGTTTCAAAAAATACTGGTATTACCATTAAGTTATTATTCCGATGAACGCAAAGGAGATATCATGTCGCGCATGACATCTGATGTTCGGGAGATCGAATGGAGCATTATGAGTTCATTGGAGATGATCTTTCGTGAACCGGTTACTATTGTTATTTCCCTGGTATTTATGTTTCTGATGAGCTGGGAGCTTACCGCAATGGCGCTTATATTGCTGCCTATTGCCGGTATTGTTATTGGAAGGATCGGAAAGTCACTTAGGCGGACTTCTACTGAAGAAAAAGAAAAAACAGGTACATTAATGTCAATAATGGATGAGACATTAGGTGGATTGCGTATCATAAAAGCATTCAATGCCGAAAACAATGTAAAGCAAAAATTTGTAAAAGTGAATAATGCCTATACCAACCTGATGGTAAAGGTTTACCGGAGAGTTGATCTGTCGTCCCCATTAAGTGAATTTATGGGAATAACCGTATTTGTTACCATTTTATATGTAGGAGGCCAGATGGTGCTTGGGGAGCATCCTACTATGAGTGGGGCTGTTTTTATTACTTACCTTGCCCTGTTTTC
>JAZKBX010000258.1:5440-24620 GCA_040388455.1 Bacteroidota bacterium | reverse complement strand
CCAAAATGTGCACTCACTACCTGGGCCAATTCTGAAAGGATTCGTCTGGCAACAGTTTTTAGATCTTTCTGACCTTGCAACATTTGATTAAATTTTGCCAGGTTGGATTTAAGCCAATCCTGATCCAGATTTAATAAAGTTGTTTCCCGCAGATTAGTGATCATAAGATTGATCGTATCCTTCAATTCTTTAACCTCTCCTTTTGCATCTACACGGATATTACGTGTTAAATCTCCTTTTGTAACAGCGGATGCAACTTCTGAAATGGATCTCACCTGGGTAGTTAAATTTTCAGCTAATTGATTTACATTTTCAGTTAAATTTTTCCAGATACCTGAAGCGCCAGGGACAATGGCTTGCCCCCCCAACCGGCCTTCAAAACCTACTTCACGTGCAACATTTGTAACCTGATCGGCAATTAAGGAAAGTGTTTCAATCATCCCATTAACTGTGCCCGTTAGTTCCCCCACCTCTCCCTTCCCATTTGTAGATAATTTCTGATGTAAATTACCCGCAGCTACGGATTCTACTACCTTTGAAATACTACGTACCTGGTAGGTTAGATTTGATGCCATCATGTTCACGCTATCGATTAGCTCTTTCCATTCTCCCGAAATGTTTGCCACATAAGCTTTTCCGCCTAGCTTGCCATCAGTGCCCACCTCAAGTGCAACTCGTGTTACTTCAGTTGTAAACAGGTGTAGCTGTTTTACCATGTTGTTCACATCCCTAAAAATTCGATCAAAATCTCCATGAAAAACGTGATCATTTCTTTCTAATGGTATCTGCGACAGGTTTCCTTTCGCAACAGCCGAAATTACTTTATCCATTTCTTTAATCGGATAAACTAACTCTGATATTAATAGATTCAAAGAATTCACTCCTGATTTCCATTCACCTTGTGCCTCTGGAAAAATGATACGATGGTGAAGGTTCCCCTCTTTGCCGATATTATTTTGCGCGTTGGCAAATTGCTCTATTAATTTTTTATTGTTGGTAATAATCTCATTTACAGTGGCGGCAATTTCCCCACTCAAGCCTTCATTGTCAGAAGGCATTCGTACATCAAAATTTCCTTTTTTAATTTCTATTAAAATTTTTAATAGTTCAGTGGCATCGATGTAATCATTTTCTTGGCTTGGAGTAATGTTTAACTCCTTTTTTGCTGTCCCATTCCCTCCCTGCTTTCGCGTCTTTCGTATTAGTAACGGTGCCTCCATGGTTACTAAAGAAATGGAAATGTTTTCTTTTTTGCCTTTTTTAGTAGTTTTTGCCATAACTGGTTTTTTAGAACAGATAAGTCTCTACACATTTGATTAACACAAGAGTATTCAACAAATATTGTTCTTTCAGAATTTTAAAAGATCATTCATAAAAAAAAGAATTTTCTGATTTTACTCTGTGAAACTCATGACGCTCCGTGATCTTTGTGTTATATTATTTTTTTCTTTGAAACAACAAATAAATTAAATACTAAGTACAAAATTTTCTTTGTTTAAGCCTGAAGTATGGTATTGCCAATTGATATTGATCACTTCGGCCAATATTTTTTTTAGTGATGTAAAATCGTTTGGCTTTGTAATGTATATATTGGCTCCAAGAACGAATGATTCTTCAATATCTTTTTCGGATCCGGAGGTGGAATAAATTGCAATGGAAAGATCATTGAATAATTTATTGGTCCTTATTTCTTTTAAACATTCCATCCCTCCTTTACGTGGCATATTAAGATCAAGGAAAACCAGGTCAGGCATTTGATTTTCGGTTTTAGAAAGGTAATCCATAAGTTCAACACCATCATTTACAGTAGTAACAATAGTTTGTATTTTTAATTCTTCGATTGCATATTTAAAAAACAGGCGATCATCCTTATCATCATCGGCAAGAAGTACGTGGAGGCAATCGTGTTGCATAATTAATTTGTTTAAATTTTAGTTTGAATTTATATCTTAAAATTGCACTTTTTTTGATCAGTAGCCTAATTCATTGACCGCTTTCTTTACAGGAAAAAAAACATTAAAAACAGAGCCCTCGCCTACCTGGCTTTGTGCGGTAATGAAGCCATTATGGTTTTCCATGATTTTTTTACAGATTGCCAAGCCAATGCCTGTTCCGGAATATTCACTTTTGCCATGAAGACGTTGAAATATTTCAAAAATTTTTGTGGCATATTCTTGTTCAAATCCAATACCATTATCAGCAAATAAAAATTTCTGATAATTTTTATTTGCATCAGCTCCCTCATTTATATAGGATTTTCCAGAAACAAGGCTGGATGTTATAGTAATATTGGGCTTTACACCAATCTTACGGTATTTAATTGCGTTGCCTATTAAGTTCTCTAAAAGTTGACGAAATTGAAAATCGATTACTCTTAAAGTCGGCAGTTGAGTTGAAGTAATGGTCACATTGTTTTCTTCAATAGTATCTTTGAGTGAATTTTCAACTTCTTCAAGGAGAACATTCAAATCGAGTGTTTCAAGTTTTTTTACTCCTGAGGTTGTTTGGGAAAAAGCAAGAAGGTCATCTATTAACCTTTGCATATTACCTGCCGAATTGATTATTCGCTGAATATATTCTTTCCCATCAGAAGATAGGGATTCATTGTGTTTGTCAATTATTAAATTACTATAGGTTTTTATTTTACGCAAAGGTTCCTTCAAATCATGACTGGCAACATAACTGAAAGAAGTTAATTCGCTATTCATTTTCTCAAGTTCCTTGTTTTTTTGACAGAGTTGTTTCCGGTGTCGCTCCAACTCATTTTCAATTTTTTTCTCTTTTGTAATATTCCGGATAAAAGAAATAAATACCTGTTTGCCATTCCACAATGAACTGGCAATTGAAAGGGCGATAAAAAATTCTTCGCCTTCTTTATTTACAGCGGTAATTTCAATCGTTTTATTTAATAAATTTTGTTGTCCTGTTAATTTTAAGCTAAAAATTCCATTAGTATGACTTTCAATACTTTGAATTGGAATTATGGTTTCCACAAAATTTTCTCCAATGATCTCATCCATTTTCCACCCGAATATAGCCTCCGCTTTAGGATTCCATAATAGTATTTTGCTGCTGTTGTCAATAACAATTACTGCATCCGGGGCATTTTGTATAAGCTGTCGGAATGTTTTTTCACTTTCCTTTAGCTGTTGATTGAGCAGGTAATTTTGCGAAACATCCATCATGGATCCTTTCATTTTAACAGGCTTCCCATCCTGAAAAGTGACGATCCCCCTTGACCAGATCACTTTTCCGCTTTGTATTTTCTGAAAGCGATACTGACATTCATATAACTCAGAATCCTTTAAGGATTTATCAATTGCTTCTTTTAATTTTTCAATGTCAGATGGATGAACATTCTTCAAAAAAGGTTCAAGTTTGTTCATATCGTTCAACTCAAAAAATGTCATAAGCTGAAGTGAGGACAACGAACTATTTCCAACAAAATCCCATGCAAAGTTATCATACCCTTCACTTGTAGGAACTTCTTGCAATAGCCCTTTTCGATTTTCTAATTTTGGAAAAATTTCTTTTCCATTAGAGTAATAATCATCAATCTTTTGTTCATTAAAATTGGATAGCGAATTATAACCAATTTCTTCCAACAGGGAGGTGAATCGATCAACATCTTCTAATATATCCATAGAAATAGCCATTTCAGAAGTATAATCCGAAAGAAACGCACGAAAAGTTTTTCGATATATAAAAGTGAGGTCTGTGATATCTTTTGAAACGATGTTTGTTGAACCTATATTGATATTTTGATTATCAATCCATTTGCATAAGCATAAATTTATATGAGTTGGAGTTTCCTTTTTTACAAGGCATTCTAATAAATCCCTTGTGTTTTTTAGCGATAAATCAATAATTTCCTGCTCCGGCAATGTTTCAAAATATTTAAGACAGGGCGTTTTTTCCTCACGGGATATGCAAAGCATGGTGGATGCAAACTCTTTCTGCTTGTTTTGCAATAAAAATTTTGCATAATCCGGTAAATAGTAAAAATTCAATTTTACTTTCTCTAAGGTTGTTTCGTCACTCTGAGTCATATTTAAGCGAGATTATAGATTGCTTTTATATCCAAATCAAAAGTCTGGCGGACCATGATCTTTACTTATACTATTTTTCCTGTATCAGAACCATTTTTCTCACGTCTCCTTTTAATAATCCGTTGAAATGCAGTAGGTGTTAAACCTGTAATTTTTTTAAATTGCCACGATAAATGGGCAGAACTACTATAATTTAATTTGCTTGAAATTTGAGTAAATGTCAATTCATCTGCGATAATCAATTGTTTTACGCGCTCAATTTTCTGGATAATGATAAAATTTTCAATAGAGATGAAAGTTACCTCAGAAAAAAGGTTAGAAATGTAACCAAAGCTGTAATTGAGCTTCTGGGCAAGGTAAAATGAAATTTTTGAAGGAGGTAATTTTTCCTCCAGATAGAGCATTTCAATAATTGTGTCTTTTGTTTTTTGAACGAGGGCGCTAATTCTATCGTCAAGAATCTCTATTCCATACTTTTTTAAAACTACAGAAAGCTGATTATGCTGCTCAGCAGAAATCCCATTTTTAACCTCAAGTTCCCCTAAGCCTGTTAATTCGCAGCTTAAATCGAGTTTATCCAATTGTTCCTGTAATAATAATTTACTGGTAGTATTTATGTTATATCTGATATATAATTTCATTTCATATATTCTCTAAGCATTTAAAAATTAAGCTTTTATAAGTAATAAAACAATAACAAAATTACATTTTTTGAAATAATAATTTCCTTGACGAAGATGGTTAATCTTTATTTGATTTTTTTACATTATTACAGGAAAAACTTACATTTAAACACTATTTCTTATTTAAATAGCGAACCACATCATTACCTGTTAAATTTAATTCAAAAGAAAACAACCAGAGTTCAAAGGTTGTATTTTCCGAATGATCGAAATGATTTATTTTCGATGTTCACAAAATGACAAAAGAAAAGTAAAAAAATGAAAAGGTGGAATCCTTGAACTAAAGGTACATAGTTTGGACTAAAGAGTCGTTATAATAATTAACTCAATGATAATTAGAATTCCTGGTCAGAGAGAATACTTTAACCGGAACGGTAAAGTATTAAAAAATATCCTGGCTCAAACAACAAAATTTGTTTGAGCCAGAAGGCATTAGTTGTTACTAAATTTTAAATCATATTTAACTTCCTTAACAATTCTTTTTTAAATTGTCCGGCAATCGGTAGAGGATGTTTTCCGGTATAAGCCGAATTTTCTTCAATATTATCAATGTGACTCAACGAAACAAGGTAGGAACGATGTAAGCGAAAAAATTTATCAGAAGGGAGTTTTTCTTCAATATTTTTTAATGTAATATGCACGGTATGGCGCTTTTCCGGGGTGAAAATATTTACATAATCACCAATTGCTTGTATATATTGAATGTTCTCTAATTTTATTTTAATGAGTAAACCACCAGAGCGTACAAATATATATTCCTTGTTATTTTCATTAACACCTTGCTTTTGATCCTTATTTTCAAACAATTCTTTTGCTTTAGTAACTGCCACCATAAACCTTGATAGATTAACTGGTTTAATAAGATAATCTGCCACATTAAGTTCAAATGCCTCAACTGCATAGTCTTTTTTTGAAGTAACGAGGATAATTATAGGATGTTTGTCCAGATTTTTTATCAGATCAATACCTGTCATACCCGGCATTTCAACATCCAGGAATACCAAATCAACGGGTTCTTTTTTTAGATATTCAAAAGCCTCAACCGGACTTTCACACTCCTGTACAAGTTTTAAAAAACTAAACTGTTCTATTAAAAGTTTGATCGTTTCGCGCGCTATTTTACTGTCGTCAACTACTATGCAATTCATATTTTGGGGATGTTAAAAAATGTTTTATTTATTGGGATAATAATACCAGCATGAATTTTTCGGCAAAGAATAATTCAAGTTTGAAAACTATATGATAGTTTTGGGTTGTGCTATTCGTTTCAATAATTAGATTGATTAGCAGACCTGCCTTTTTTCTAAAATAATGTTTTATTAAAAAGCACTATTCAAGGTGTGGGAAGACGTTTTTTAAAAACCGATCTTCTTTTTTGAGGAGTGAGTAAATCCCTGGTTGGAATTAATAAGTTTTTATTAAAACCATCCAAAATGGATAGGGATTTTAAAAAATATAGGTGATCGTAGGTGTAGAATGTGCTCATATTAATTTAAAGTTTTACAATTCTATTAATTCATTTTTTAATTCACAGAATACTTCTGTACAAAGAAGATCGATTTTTTGAAATAATTCTTTAATTTTCGCCAAATTCTCTTTCTTTGCTGCAAGCTTCTCTATTGTTCTAGCCATCGTTTCAAATTCTTTATTTATTCCCATCAATGCAAAAGATGGGATCAGTGAATGAGATGCAATTCGCAATGCATCCCAATCTAAATTATCCATACTTTGCTTCATAGTAAAGAGTAATTTTGGTATTTCATCCAAATACACTTTTGCTATTTTCGACTTCACATGTAAATTCCCATTTGTTAATTCATTCAAATTATCGAGATTAATACATTTCTTTTTTGTCAGTTGTTGTTCAGCGCTAATTTGAAGTGTTTCATTTTTTATACGTTTTTTAGGTATTTGCTCTTTTGTTATATATTTGATAATAGTGTTATATAATAATTTATTATTTATTGGTTTGGAAACATAATCATTCATTCCGGCAGTCCTGCATTTTTCAACATCTGTGGTTGTTACATTTGCTGTGAGAGCAATAATTGGAATAGTCGGATTTTTGCTGTTTCGAATATGATAGGTGGTTTCAAAACCATTCATTTCAGGCATCTGAAGATCCATTAAGATAATATCATATTTATTCTTTCGTAATTTTTCCAGAACAATTTTTCCGTTACCGGCAATATCTATTTCAAAACCGAATTTTTCTAATAATGTACTTATTAATAGTTGATTTAATGATTCATCTTCAGCTACCAAAATTTTTACATTTTTTATTAAAGGGGAACCAAACAGATCCTTTGGAACAAACTCTTTAGTTTCAGTTTCGAATTTTGATTTTATTTTCTTATAGCTAAGAATGAAGCTAAATGTTGATCCTTTATCAACTTTACTTTTTACGGAGATTGTACCTCCCTGCAATTCTACTAATTGTTTTGCAATTGTCAGACCTAACCCCGTTCCTCCATATATATTAGAAGTTTCGCTGGTGGCTTGTTGAAATTTGTCAAAAATTGTATTCAGATTATTTTGCGGAATACCAATTCCGGTATCTGTAACTGAAAATTCAAGAGTAACATTTTCTTTATCCTCATTTAGTTTGAGAATTTCAATACCTATTTTACCTTTTTTTGTAAATTTTATCGCATTACTTACAAGGTTTAAGATTATCTGATTTAAACGAACGGAATCACCTATCAAAAATTCTGGAATAGTGGGATCGAATTTAAATGTTAATTGTAATCTTGCTTCCTTGATTCTTGTCTCAAACAATTGAAGTATCTCAGAAATTGAATTTGATAAATTAAAAGGTGCGTATTCAAAGGTCATTTTACCTGCTTCCACCTTTGCAAGGTCAAGAATATCATTTATTAATACCATCAGTAGGTTGCCTGATGTTTTAATTGCATTTAAATACTCTTTTTGTTTTTTTGTTAAATTAGTATCAAATATGACATTAGTAAATCCAATAATTGCATTCAATGGCGTTCGGATTTCATGACTCATGCATGATAAAAAATCGGTTTTTGATCTGGAGCACAGTTCTGCAGTATTTGCTACTATTTCAGCTTTGTTTTTTGCTTCAATTAATTCAATTTGCGATTTTTTAAGTTGGCTTAATGTTTCTTCTAAACTGATTGTACGGCTTTTTACACGTTTTTCTAATGCAGCATTGAGTTCTTGCATTTCCTTTTTGTGATTGGTATTCGCAATTGCATAACGAATTGAACTTTCAAGCATTTGTCCGGAAATTGACGCCTTCACAATATAATCAGCAGCACCTGCATTCATCGCCTGATTATCAATTTCGAAATTATTTTCTCCTGTTAAAATTATCAGAGGCGCTTCACATCCTATTTCAATTGCTCTTTTAACCAGATCTAAACCCGTTTTTGCGCCAAGTCTATAATCAATTAAATATACATCATGTTTTTTTTCGGCAATACTTTTTAATCCTTCTTCATATGATGGTCTCCAGTCAATTGTATATTTATGATGGACCACGTCTCTGATAATATCACGAACAATCATGAAATCATCTTTATCGTCATCAATCATCAATATTCTAATTTCTTTTCGAACCATATTTTTGATAAAAAATTAAGATTATTTTTAGTGAAAAATTACTGATTTAGAATCATGCAAAGATGGTTTACTTATGATTTGAAAGTATTACATTATTGCTGAATAATGTTACATTATACCCATATTATATTTATTGAAATATTGAGCAAAATAGATACTTCTAGAAATTTATTGACGGCTATCACTCACCTGTTTGACTATAAGCATTGAGAGAAATGCTGCGGTGGACCAATTTGACATAGAACCGGAATTGCAAAAAAATAAATTGCGAAATATTTTTAAAAAATTTATTGTTTGTCTATTTTTAATAAACACAAGAGAAGTAAATATTCTAAACGGAAATAAGAAATGAAAATAAATGGTCGGTCACAAATTATATGAATTGGATGGATCTTAATCCTATGGCTTACTTAATGCTGAAACATCGGAGAAATATAATTTGTTCCTGATTTAAAAAAATCATCCTTTATAATATAATTTAAAAATGCTTTTTGTGATTCTGGAGATGAATTTATTTTAAATGACTCCTTTTCATTAAACCAGGTCAGCAACCTAACTTTTGACATGTCCGATTTAAGTGCCTCGCTCATTTGTTTGATCCATTCTGCTTTGTTCTGGGTCGGTGTTGTTTCGTTATTATGGCGTTCTCTGGATGCGATTTCACATATAAATAATGGCTTATTTGGAAGTTGCTGGGTTACGATAAAATAGTTTTCGATCCCTTCCTTTCTGAATGATCTCCATACAGGCAATCCTTTCCCTGCTCCATTATAAATATCCAAACCTATGCAATCTACATAATCATCTCCAGGGTAAGCGTTCATTATGTAATTCCATTTTTCTTGTGGAAAAGAAGTAGAGTTTGGACACCATATAAATTTTACATTTGTCACTTTTTGTTCTTTAAAAATGTCATGGATATGCTGGAAAGCTTTCACCAGCAATAATGGATTTTTATCATTATTAACAACACACCAGGGATACCAGTCGCCATTGAATTCATGAAGGATCCGTAATAGAATAATGCCATCTACTTGCTTTATTTCATTGGCCCATTCTTTAAAAAAAGAATCAAAGTGCCCCTCCACAATACTATATAAATTGGGTTGTTTCATCTTGGGATTTGCATTTACAAAATGATCTTCCAACGTGATCATTGGTATATACCCTTGATGAATTATTTTATTTATTCTTTCAATTGAAGGATAGTGATTTTGAGTATGACCTCCATCAACAGCAAAGGGATGAAAAAAATGAATTACGCCTAGTTTCTTCTCTGAAGAAGAGTTAAAAGTTTTTTCGAAATTTGTTGCTATGTCAGAAAAGTTGGCTTCGTTTCCCTCTTTTGACCATGCACCTATATTGCAAAAGTCTTCTGCAACAGCGGAAGGTAGGCTTAATATTCCGGATCCTGTAGGTAAGGAACCTTTCGAAAAAGAAATAAAATCAAAATACCAAGTCTGTTTATTATTTTCCGGAATGGAAGCTCCCTGCAATTCAGGAGAGTTTGTAAAGCTAATTAAAAAGCAAAGCAGTTTTCCTTGTTTGTAGTTTATATTAAAAACACCATCACCACTGGGGCTCGAATCCTTAAACTTGTTTAAAGGAATTGATATCAATTCCCAGTCCATTTGAGCATTTGAGGTCTGTGTTGAAGGGCTTTTAGGTTCAAATTTATGAACATAACTCCAGGAATCATCCCGATCCTTTTCATAAGCATTATCACCATTATCGTCTTCCTGTAATTCTATCTTTATTTCATTATTTTTAATATTTGGTGGTTGGCAGACATACAAGTTGAGATAATCCTGATCAGGATCCAATTCTATATTTAAACCAATTCCTTTTCCCCA
Organism: Bacteroidota bacterium; assembly: GCA_040388455.1. Lineage (GTDB taxonomy): Bacteria > Bacteroidota > Bacteroidia > 2-12-FULL-35-15 > 2-12-FULL-35-15 > 2-12-FULL-35-15. Next base: position 14,444 of record JAZKBX010000258.1, on the reverse strand, counting down.
TCCGCCATATATTATTTTGCCTTCTTTGTCAATTTTAATATACCTGTCGCCAAGGTAAGTGAATGGCTTGCCTTTTTTTGCAACAATGCTTGATTTAATATTGCCATAAGTAAATATCCCATTCTGCTTGTTATCATTTGGAAATGAACCATCAGCAAGACCCTCAAAATCTTCAATCACAAATTTTAATTGCGCTTGAGTTTGTTCTGTGATCCTGAAAAACAGAAAAATAAATAGAATAATCTTTATATTCATTTTTTGATGAAATTACCATATCCAATTTGCTGCAATTCTAAAATTACCATCCAGAAATCCATAATCAGGATAATACTTTTTATTCCAGGGGAACCGATTTACAGCCCAATTGCCATACGTGAGTGAAAAACGGAAAGAACGCCAGTCAAAATAACCAAAACCATACGTGTAATCAGGATCCCAAGGCTGCTTTTTAAGTTCACCTTCCGGATAAAAATATAGGGCTGTTTCAACATAAATCCTTTTGAATATCGTATAACGGAAACCTCCACCAATTGTAAGTTTTCCGGAAGTTAAACCGCCATGCACTACTTCATTTGGATCGCGGTACTTTATTGCATATCTGGCAAAGTAAGTAAACTTGATGTTGGTGGTTCCATCGAGTTTAATATTTTGGGTAAGACTTTCTGAAAGATTATGACTATAGGATATAAAATAGTATCCTTCCAGAAATTTATCTCCCATCTTTTGTATGTTATCTGAATATCTATTATTTAAATAGTTTTCATATCCATAATTAAATTTATTTGGTCTCCAGTTGTACCTTCCTATGGAGTAGGTATAATTTGAAGTCCATCGGGCAGACGCTGCTTTGTTATAATCAATGTAAAAAGTAGAATTGAAGCTGAATTCTTCAAAGAAGCGAATTCGTGTATAAAATCCTAGGGCGCTCCTGATCTCATAATGTATTTTATGGCCATTACCGTTGCCATTACCCGGGTCATTCCCAATCAATACCCTTCCGGTATTGTAAGAGATATTTCCCATTATCCTGTTTTTACCTAACAGCAATTTGTCTTTATGAAAAACATCCCTCATATCCTTCATATCCACGAATTTAGTTATCCGTTTGGTCCTGTCATAATACAATCTTTTGCCTTCCTCCTCCACTACAATTTGGCCGATTAAAGAATTTAATTCAATTAAAATCGAAAAAAAAATCAAAAAATAAATTTTTACAATGAAGCCATTTTTATTTTTCATCCTATTTTAAAATAATTTCATAAAAAAAAATTAAAGCCTCATTTACAATAAATATGTACATTTTGATACGCCAGATCACATCCTAGTTTTATGGCCTTGTCAAGATCCTGACAACAGCCCAATCTATCCCCTATTTCATATTTTGCCATAGCCCTTTGATTGTAGGCCTTTTCATAATCCGGTCTATATTCAATCGCCAATGTATAATCTTTGATCTCTCCTTTGTGATCAGCGAGTTTTCCTTTAGCCAAACCACGATTATAATAAGCTATTGAATAATCCGGTTTCAATTTAATAGCTATTGTATAATCAACTATTGATGAATTATAATCTTTTAGTTCGTATTTTAGGTAACCTCGGTTCAGGTAAGCGATATAATAATTTGTATCTGTTTTTATAGCAGCTGTATAATCGTCAAAAGCTCCACGAAAATCGCCTAATCTTGCTTTTACATTTCCCCTTCTATTAAATGTTTCTGCATCCGGATCAATTCGAATGGATATATCAAAATCAACTAAGGAGGCCCGATATTCGTTCAATCCATATAGAATTAATGCGCGATTGAAATAGAAATGACTATTTGTTTTATTTAACTCAATGGCCCGATTAAAATCCTTAATAGCTTCATCATAATTTCCCTGTTTGGATTTTAATATTCCTCGACTATTAAATGCGTCAGCATCAGCGGGCCTTAAAGAGAGTACTTTATTTATATCCGACAATTCTCCCTGGTAATCCCCGACTTTTCCTTTCAGGATACTTCTATTATAGTAAGCATCTGTATATTCCGGATTTAATTTTATTGCATAATTAAAATCAGCCATGGCTTCTTTCAAATTTTCTAATAAAGCTAGGGTTAGTCCTTTGTTAAAATGAGCCTCATAAGATTCCTCCCAGGTTAGCTTCAATTGAATCGCTTTGGAATAATCCGACAAAGCACTTTTATAATCCAATAGTTTATTTTTTGCATAAGCCCTGTTTAAATAAGCGGAACCTAAAGTTGGATCTTGTTCCAATGCCTTTGTGAAACAGGCAATAGCCTCAACGTATTCTTTGGAATTATTTTTTAAAATTCCGGCAGAAAAATACGGAAATGCCGAAGCTGAATCTTTCGAAATTACAGGAGGAGAATTATTCAAACTTAATGTGGAATGGGTGCTAAAGTCAGAAAATTCGTTCTTTAATACTATCGGGTAATTTGATTCAGCCATGGCATCTTTCAAATTTTCGAGTAAAGCTATTGTGAGTCCTTTATTAAAATATGCTTCATAAGACTCCTCCCAGGTTAGTTTCAGTTGAAGAGCACTGTTATAATCATTTAAGGCACTTTTATAATCTAAAAGACTACTTTTTGCATAGGCCATGTTCAAATAAGTTGAAGCATAAGTGGAATCGAATTCCAGCGCTTTCTTAAAACAAATGATCGCTTCTGCGTAGTCCTTTGAATTATTTTTCATGATCCCTTCAGAAAAATAAGGCAAAGCCAAAGCCGAATCTTTGTAAATCAAACTTGGTTGACCTGCATTGATAACTGAAAATTGTTTTTTCGAAAAAGAATATCCATTGTGAGATATAAATATTATCAAAAAATACAAAATGAATGTATTTACTTTTTTCATTTTATGTTTACTTATTGCCTGGCAATACAAAATGGCTTGCTTTCTGATTTTTTGTCTATATGTATCGCTATTGCAATATAATTTCTATGAAAAAATATCCTTTCTTAATTTTCGTTTTACATTTTAAGAACTATTGTTAAAAAAAGTAAACAGAATAGAAGAGTTTTGTTTTGTCAAAAAAATATTTTTAAAGTGATATTGCAGCCTTACTTATTTTTTTTACATTTCTTCCTTTGGTCGCTTGTAGTTTAGCCGAATTTAATTTCTCTACAGAAAGTGTATAATTCTCATCTTCCCAGGTTTCTGAATCATGCCAATAAAAAGTGTAAGATATTTTTTGTTCGTAATCCAAATTCTCTGTGGGTAGATCTGCATAATGAATTCCTACTCCAGAATCAAGTGTTACCAGATCATTGGTGCTTAACCAATTATCAACCGACCAGCGAACGGTTGCTGCTGTTAAACAATGTATCCTTAAAATTTTACCTTTTGGAATGGATTTGTAATTATTATTGAAATGCCAGATAAAAATATTTGAATTGTTTTTTTCAGTTAAATAGCGTTGTTTGGTTTGCAGTGGCATATCAAATATTTGCTTTGCCTTTAAGGAGCGGCATAACTTTAAATATTCTGCATGCGCCCATGCAAGAGGCATAGCTGACCCTGTTGGTTTGCCACGATAAAGTTCCAGTTCCGGAATATCTTCAGAATCCCAAACCTGCTCTGGGATCATTCCCGTTTCTGTGGCATAATTTTCTATGGTTTTTAATAACTCTCCGGCATAAGTATAATTTCCGGCAGCTATCTCATAATGCGCACGTTCCCCTGTTAATAATGGCCAGGGCCTTCCAACCCCGGTACCGTTAAAAGGACTACCATCAAGATGTTCGCCATAGCCATCTCTATTATACCTGTACCATAACGGGCCTTTTTCATTATCCATTTTTAAAGTTGCATCAATCACTTTGATGGTATTTTGTATGCGTGGGTCATTAGCCGCACGTAAACCGAAACGCACCAAAGCAAGAGCATCCGGACTTACCATTTCATTTGCAAGGCAAACATTTTCGCCTTTTGAGCGATTGGTAATTGTAAGCAGATCCTTACCTGAGTAATCTAAATCAAATGATTCTTTTGAATTGATCCTCACATAATAACCATCCACACCTATTTTTTTTGCCAGGTCTGTTCCTGTAACATAGGTCCATCTTTCAATACTTGCATTCCATGCATCAGCAGTTTCTAAAAAAAATGCCGCTACCTGTGGTTCATTATTAGCTATGGCATGTTCGGCAGCTACAACCAATGAGGCAATTTCAACAGCCAATGTAAAAGTTGAATAGCCTGCATTTTCCTCCCAACGGTCTTGTGGGGTAATAGGTCCGTTTATAACAAGATAACTTGCCGCCTTTCGAATCATTGGCCAAAAATGTTTGAGATCAGCATCCGTAAAATGGGTTTCACGTTTAACCAGGTCCATTAATAAAATGGGTAAAGCGGTCTGATCCATTTGAATGCCTGACCAATATGGTGCACCATCCAGCCACATATTCTGAGGCCAGTGTCCATCCTCTTCCTGAGTAACCATCAGGTATTTTAAAACTCTTCTGGCATCATCAAATGCTTTTGCTGCAAGCAAGCCACCTGCTGTTTGAACCATATCTCTTGGCCAAACCAAATGGTAACCACCCAGATCATCATCCCCTTTATTAAAACCCCATGGGATAGAAAGACTTGCAATTAATCCACCCGGATGTCGTTTGGACTCATGAACTTTAAGCATTGCCGCACTGATATTAAAAAATTTATTATCTGTGCTTTTTTTAGAATTGTCTGGGACCAATTTTTTTTGCCAACCTAACCATTCATTGATAAATTTGGTCTTGGCAGATTCAAAACTTTCTAATATACTTGCTCTCGCACGCTGACCGGCTTCTGCCGGGTTTCTCCCGAAACCAAGTGCAACCACAAAACTATTGCCATTGATCTCTTCTAAATCAATTTCTCCAATTAAAGCTACATTACCATTTTCGGCCTTTTCAAACTCCCAAGCCATTTGTTTATGACGCATTAGATCTTGCCAACCATCAGAACTTCCTACAAAACCAGCCGAACCTTTTTTCCAGGGAACAGAACAAACTAATGCTAATGAAACTTCACCACGCTGAGCAAACAGCATGGGAATTCCTTTGTAATCACCAACCCATGCAGTATTTCCAGCACCTGAATTTCCAAGATGTGGAGCCAGGAGCATAAATAATTTAAACTCTTTTCGTTTCTTTTTTAATGGAAAAAACTGAATTCGTTGCAGCAATGTATCTCTCACAGGATCCGAAATAATCTCTTTTTCAATCCTGTAATAATGCATATTGCAACTATTTGTTACATGATACCCCGGAACACCATTGGCTAAATATTTAATCTGGTGAGAAGTGTCCCGCTTTTCTTCCGAAAAAAAAGATTTACCATCCGTTACAATTAAACCCAGATCGCTTGTACAAGCTTGGTCAACTTGCGGATAATAAATTTCATTTAAAATGCCATGGCTGATCGAATACCACACTTTACTTTTTGAATGAAGCGAAGTTCCTACACCAGTTTTTGCGCTGGATGTCCACCTGGCTTCTATTCCGGGCCAACCAAATGCAGATTTTTCTTTTCTAAACATAAATTCTTTTATTAAAATTTAATAGCTTTTTTAAATACGTACAAAATAAATAATTGGCTGATCCTCCATTTATTTAATGAGGATGAACAATTAATTAAACAGTTAAAAATAATTGAGACTATTAAAAACGCTTATTTTTTAGTAGTTTGAATTTTGGAATCAATTGCTTCTGACTTATCTTTTTGAACCACCACAGGTCCTGTTATATCATCAAAATAATAGGTATCAGAACTTGACGAATTTGGGCTAAACAACAATGTGATCTGATCAATTTGATTAAATGACGTTTGACTTCCTTCAGGTATTTGAGCAAACTTAAATTCTAATTCTTCCCATGCATTGCTTGTTGTGGTATAAGCTTGAAATTGACTATTAGTTCCTTCAGGATAAGCGTTATTTCCAAGTTTGTTTCCCAATAAAAATTCTACAAGCGTTCCAACAGGAGCATTGGTATAAATTTTCATTTTGATTTTAGGGGGAACACCTAAATAAGTTGCATACTCACTAACACCGGATAACTTCCCTGCAAAATTCATTTTAATATTGTCGAATTTTTTTCCGCTATTTCTAATATACAAAGCGCATTTTGCTGAACCGTTCACTTTGTTTGGTGCCGGATTTTTTACAACAGTATCTAAAACACCATTTTTTGAACCATAACTTAAAAACTTAGTACCCTCAAAATTGTCATATACCTGAGATTGCCCAACCATTGAACTGATTTGAAAAAGGGAAGCTAAAAAAAGTACTACACACTTATTCAGGTTGTTAGTAAGAGTTTCTATCCCGAAAATCCGGGATTCATTTTTTTTATTTTTCATGATTTTTCGGTTTTTAATTCCAATGATTTATTAAAAATATTTGAGCAAAAATATATTAGCTCCAATATGGTTCTAATCTATATTCGATAGTTAAGTGTTTTTATAAGGTGAAACTTAAAAAAATAGTGCTGGCATTGCAGGATCAAAAGAGGATCAAATATTCAAAAGAGGATTTTTAAGGCTGAATAGTACAACACAAAAAAAAGAAGATAGAAAATAAATGAATCTTCTTAATTTGAGTGAGTTTACTGAACTTTGAAATTTAATATCCTGTTCCGGAAAATCAAATTTTAAAAAGGCTGGTTAGATATTTTTTTTTGTTTTTCACTTCCTCCATGGATATGAAGTTGTCTCATGGGTTATACGCTCTCTTCTCAAACAATAATTTTCCATATTGGACTAAGCCTATACTCACCATAACGAATATTAAAGTAAAGAAAGGCTTCTCTATACTAATTTCGAGCATAATTCTTATTAGACACTACTTGATTTCTCAGCGGTTTTGTGTAAATCATTTTTTCTTGATAAAAACGATAAAAGATGAATGATAAATTTGAAACAATAAAAAAAAGTTATTCAAAAACCGAAAGAAAGATCCCTTTTGCGGAGCAGGATACAGTTGGCACTAAAATCCCGGATGATGATGATAAAGTAGAATTCCCGGAAAAAGTTAAAGAAAAAATTGAAAAGAAATTTTTCCTATTTAGCAATATTGAAAAACAAAGTCATAGGAAAGCGCATGAGTATAATATTGTTCACTATCTTATTTTTTATCTGATACTATTTGTTTTTATCGGTATAAGTACAATCATCATTATGGAGGTGACTTAGTCCGAATTGCAATCCCGATTGATTTTTATCACCAGCGTAATCGAGAATCATCTCAGCAGGGTGTGAGATAAGAGGAGATTAGTTTATTCTAATATAATTGGAAGGTCGAAATTAACAGAAACGGATTTCCCATCACGGAGACCTGCTTTCCATTTGGGCATACTATTTACAACACGTAATGCTTCTTTGTCTAATTCTGAATTTATTCCTTTTACAATTTTCGCTTTTTTGATTTTCCCATCTTTATCTACAATGAAATTCACATCAATTTTTTTATTACCACTTTCAGTTTTATAGTTGGAGGGGTATTTAAAATTTTTACGGATAAATTTCAGTAAAGAATCTTGTCCACCCGGAAACTCAGGCATTTGATCAATGGATTTTGTTTCATCCTGGAGTTGATCGGTTTCAGATTCAGCAACTTTGGCAGATACTAATTTTTCGTCACCATTTACAATACTTTGAGGAGCATAAGCAATACTTTCAGAGGGGATTTCCTCCGTTTCGCTTTCAATTTTTCTTTTTTCTTTTGACTCGGAACGAAACAAGCCACTCGCTTTTACCGATTTTTTTGCCACTTTATCACTGCCAATATCATCTGAGTCGCTTATTCCAGATGTTGACGTTGAAGTCGATTTAGATAGTGTAACAGTTGATTCGGATAATTCCCTATCTCTTTCATCTGCTATCCCACCTGCAGCATCGGCATTTTTCATTTCGGCAAAATTTCCATCTTTCGCACGTTGATTCAACTCGCTTTTAGGAGCAATGTTATCTGATTTTATTGGGGCGGTGACGCTACTTTTTTTATTTTCTACTGTTGGTGTAATTGGATAATATGATGCACCTGCATTATCTGCGACCTCTTTTTTTGTCCCAATTCTTGTTTTTGAATCGCTTTGTGATTCGGATACAGATCCTTGTCCTTCTAAAGAAGGTGGTGGTGGTTCCTCTTCCATTTTATCTTGCCGCCCCTTCCCGGTTTCGGAGGTATTTTTTTCTTTTGCTCCTTCAGGCGAATTTGAAATTGTGGAATCAGAAATCGTTTCATCATCCTGAGGAGGAGGCGGTGGTTGAGACTTAAACGAAACAGCATTTTCAGGCTTGAATTCTGCCATCTCATCTTTCTTACTGAATTGATTAAAGAAAAATACACCGCCAATCAGCAGCAAAACACTTGCTGCAATTGATATAATTAGTTTATAATTAAATGAAATTATACCGGTTTCTTTTTTAGGGACAGCAATATATTCGCGGATCTTCTGATTGATCGTAGCGATCCGTTCTCTGCTGTTTGTTGCAAGCTCCAACCCTTCCAAAGCATCCGAACATAATTCACAATGAAGTAAATGTTTTTCAACAGAATGGCTTTCCCGGGCGCTGAGTTTTTTATCAATGTAATCAAACATTGTTTGCTCGGAAATACAATCCGTTTCAGTAAATATTTTATGTTTTAATGAATCGTTCATTTTTTACTAATCATCACTTTACACGTGATTCAATACAGTTTTTTAAATTTCGTTTGCCATTTTGTATGTAACTTTTTACATTATTCATTGTAAAATTGGTAGTTTCTGTTACTTCCTGATAGCTTTTTTCATGCAGAAAAAACAGTTCAATACAAAGTTTTTGTTCAGCATTGAGGCCTTTCATGCAATCCTCCATGTGAGTTAATTGAATTTCTTTGGTATTCTCAACTGTCTCGCGAATGGCATGACGAGTAAATAATTTTAAATCAACCAATACCTGATCGTTACGGGACCGGCCGCTGTGTATCTTCTTTCCTAAATCACCTAGACGACGTGTTAAGATCAATTCAACTTGTG
>JAZKBX010000258.1:1445-5430 GCA_040388455.1 Bacteroidota bacterium | reverse complement strand
ATTGAATTTCTTTCACATTCTCAACTGTAAGATGCAATTGATGGTCAGATTCCATAAGTACTGCAAAATCTTTGTGCATTTCCCTGTCATGTTTAAGTTTGGTAGCTCCTGAACGTAATTGCATCAGGCAATAATTTTTACAAACCATGTGTAACCAGGCCTTAAATTGCTGGATATCATGTTTATTTAAATCTACTAAGAGCTTTTCGAAAATTTGCATACTTGCATCCTGCGCATCATCTCCATCTTTCAGATATTTAACACATACTCCAAATATTAAATGGGTATAGCGCTGAAATAACACCCCCACAAAAGCAGAATCATTGGTTTGCTTGTATTGGGCAACCAATTCTAAATCATCCAGATCATTTAACTTTATAGAGTGCATCGTGTAATTACAAAAATACATTTTTTTTTGTTTTAGTAGCCTTGAATAATCTTCGGGAAGGTTTGCGTTCTACTATTTTAAGTATCTTGTTAAACTTTTAATTGTGATCCTCAACGTGCATAGGATTTACCAATTTTATCTTTTTTTTCGTTTGTTATGGAATTACAAAAGAATTTGCATCTCATTATCAAAACACTTCAAAATACTTCAATTATTAACTAATAAAAATAAAATTATGAAAACAGGATCATTAACTATTAATTTTTCAAAAAGAAGAATAATAGCAACAATCATCGGTATATGCTTATTTACTTCAGCTACAAATGTATTAGCCGGGGCAACCGAAAAAAGCATCAAATCAAAAATTGAAAGTGTAACTGTTTTTACAAGTGGTGCTCAGGTTTACCGGTCGTCTGCAGTAAATGTACCCACAGGTATTACAACATTGGTGTTTGAAAATCTTGAAGCTGGAATTGACCCACGTAGTATACAAGCTGGTGGTACCGGCAATTTTGTTATTATGGATGTTCAACATATCATCAAGTATCCTGAATTAAAACAAAATGACGAGACTCAAAGTCCTAAAAATTTAAGACACATTAAACTTTTGCAGGATTCATTGGTTATGATCGGTTTTGATCTGGAAGAAATTTACACCACAAGAGATGCTTTAAATATTGAAAAAAATGCTTTGTTGAATAATCGGCTTATTAAAGGTGAAACAAAAAGAGACACTCTTAATTTGGTGAAAGAATCACTTGCATATTTACGTGAAAGATTAAATAATATCAATTCTGAATTATTAAAATTGAAAAAAGAAGAGTATCGTGTAAATAATAAAAAACAACGTATGCAAAATGACCTGGTTTTATTACAAAACTATAATGCAAACACGGGTGAAGTGGTAAAAGACGAAACAAAATACCAGATCATTGTTACAGTATCTGCTGATGCTATTGCTTCAGGAAGCATTAATATTAATTACATGTTACAAGGTGCCGGCTGGAGCCCTTCGTATGACCTGCGTGCAAAAGGTGCAAGCGGTACTATGCAATTAACTTATAAAGCCCAGGTTTTTCAAAATACAGGTATTGATTGGAATGATGTAAAATTAACGCTCTCAACTGCTAATCCTAACCAGAGTAATGTAAAACCGCTATTGAATACATGGTGGCTGAGTTTTTACAATCCTAATCCATATCGTTATCCTACTCCGGTTCAGGAAGCTCCTTCAGCAATGAGTAAAACTTCTGTGGCGGACGCTGGTTATGAAGATGCTAATGAAGAATCAGGAGCAAAAGCAGAAGAAAAGGAAGCACAACAGATTTCTGACTATATCATTACTGAAGAAAATTTCACAAATGTGGAGTATGAAATAAAATTGCCTTATACAATACCTAATGATGGTAAATCACATTTTGTAGCAGTTCAAACAAAAGATATTGCTGCAGAGTATGCTCATTTTTCTGCACCAAAGTTGGATAAAGATGCCTTTTTAGTTGCGAAAATCACCAATTGGGATGAATTGAATTTGGTTGCCGGCAATGTAAATATTTACTTCGATGGAACATTTGTTGGTGAATCATATATTAATCCAAATAACTTAACGGATACTCTTGATATAACGTTAGGACGCGACAAAAATATAGTGGTTACCCGTGTAAAACAAAAAGATAAAACAAAGGAAAAAACGATTGGAGAGGAAAAAGTAAAAACAGTAACGTATGAAATTACTGTACGGAATACTAAATCAACTGCTTCCAGCTTTTATTTACAAGATCAAATTCCTGTGTCTCAAAACAAAGAGTTAGTAATCCTTTTAGTTGAATCATCAGGTGCAACACTTGATGAAAACTCAGGTTTATTAAATTGGAAATTGAACATCAAACCAAAAGAAACTAAAAAAATCACTTTTACCTATAGTGTAAAATACCCTAAAACTAAAATAGTGGCGGGATTGTAATTACAAACAAATTAGCATCAATAAAATAACGTATTCCATTTTATAATTTTAATAGTCGAATTCCTTAAAAAATGTAAAAAGCCTCCCGAAATTCATCGGGAGGCTTTCTATATAAGCAAATCGGACATTATTTACTACGGTTTTGATTTTGAAAATCGTTTGGAACAACTAAAATCGTTCATTATATGATAATTTGGCCTGTTATTGTGCATAATAAAATATAAGCTGCTTAAAAATTATAACATTTCCCTTCCTGTTTTTTCGTATTTTTGCCCCCCGTCTTTAAATGAAAAATGGGGACGAAATAGGCATACAAAGATTCATTATTTCAAACAGTAATTAAAGCAATAAGTTTTCTTATTGAAAAAATTAAGCGAAACCAAAGTATCATCCAAAATACATAAATAAATTTATGTGTAAATAGCTGATTAACAGAACTATTGACTTAAATTTATTAAGAATGAGAAAACAATATATTAAACTATTATAAAGCATGTTTAGATTTTTTGCAAATAAAATTTTAAGAAACAAAATAACATTCGTTATTATTCTTGGTCTTATAACCATTTTCATGGGGTATCGGGCGTCAAAAATACAGCTGTCGTACGATTTTGCCAAAGTCCTTCCGGATGACGATGTAACCTATATTGAGTACGAAAACTTCAAAAAAATGTTTGGAGAAGATGGCAATGTAATGGTTGTAGGTTTGAAAGACACGAATCTTTATGAACTCGAAAAATTTAATGACTGGTTTACCCTAAGCGACAACATTAAAAATATCAGCGGGATAAAAGATGTGATGTCTGTTACCAAGCTATACAACATTCATCGTAATGATAGTTTAGGCAAATTTGATTTCACTCCGGTTCTTTCTAAAGCTCCACGCACCCAACTGGAGTTGGATAGTATTAAAAAGATAATTGAATCCCTCCCCTTTTATGAAGGCTTAGTTTATAATAAAGCCACAGGGGCAAGCCTTATGGCTATTACGTTTACTAAAAAGGATCTGAATTCAAAACACCGCATTGAAATAGTAAAACAAATAAAAACAGAAGCCGATGCTTTTTCTAAAAAGCATAACCTCGATTTACATTATTCCGGGATGCCATATATTCGAACTGCCTTTATGGAAAAGATCTCCGGAGAGATGGGGTTGTTTATGATAATGGCAATATTGGTAATGGCATTTATCCTTTGGGCATTTTTCCGTTCATTCAACACTGTTTTTTATTCCATCGCTGTTGTTGCGATAGGTGTTGTATGGTCGCTGGGAACAATTCATTTACTGGATTATAAAATTACTGTGCTATCCGGTTTAATTGCTCCATTAATAATGGTAATAGGGATCCCAAACTGCGTTTTCCTGATCAATAAATATCAAAGCGAGTATGCTCTCCATCATAATAAGATGAAGGCTTTATCAAGAATGATAGTAACAATAGGTGTTTCGTTGTTTTTTGCCAATGTCACCACCGCCATTGGATTTGGGGTGCTTTATTTCACTAACAGCTCCATGCTAATGGAATTTGGAGTGGTTGCAGGTATCAATGTAATGGCTACCTATATCATCACACTTATCCTTATACCTATTATTTTGAGCTTTTTACCACCTCCAACTTCAAAGCAAATGAGAC
>JAZKBX010000258.1:0-1345 GCA_040388455.1 Bacteroidota bacterium | reverse complement strand
CTTATACCTATTATTTTGAGCTTTTTACCACCTCCAACTTCAAAGCAAATGAGACATCTGGAAGGGAAAAGAATCAATAAAATATTAGCATTTATTGATTCAATTGTACAAAATAAACGCAAAGCAATTTATACTATAATAACAATAATTACCCTGGTTTGCTTTTACGGAATGAGTAAAATTGATGTGAATGGTTTTGTTGTAGATGATCTGCCTCAAAAGGATCCTGTAAATACGGATCTAGCATTTTTCCAGGAACACTTTAAAGGCGTTTTACCCTTTGAAATTGGCATCAATACAAGAAAAGAAAATGGTGTATTTGCCGATAACGGAACCTTATTATATAAAATAAAAAAGGTACAAAAAATATTTTCTGAATATCCCGAATTTTCAAAACCATTATCTGTGATCGAAGGATTAAAATTCTCCTACCAGGCCTATAATGGAGGTAATCCTAAATATTTTATGCTTCCGGGAGCAATGGAATTAAATGAACTTTCTCAGTTCAATTCCACCGTAAAAGGAAAAGAGGATCGCTTAAAATCTTTCATCGACAGCACAAAACAATTTACAAGGATTAGTTTTCAAATGGCTGATATTGGATCAAAAAAAACGAAAATTCTTGTAGCTGAACTTAAACCGAGAATAGATTCCGTTTTAAATCCTAAAGATTATGATGTTATGCTTACCGGGCATAGCTTAATGTTCCTGAAAGGAAACGACTATTTACTATATAACCTTTTTGAAAGTTTAATTATAGAGATCCTGTTGATCCTTCTTTTAGGTTTTGCACTTTTCAGGTCGTTCCGTATCATATTACTATCTAAGATCCCCTGCCTCATTCCACTTATTATAACGGCCGGTATAATGGGTTTTTTAGGGATACGTTTCAAGCCCTCCACTATTTTAATATTCAGCATTGCTTTCGGAATTGCATCAGATGGAACCATTTATTTTTTAACCAAGTACAGACAAGAGCTAAAAAAATCTACAGTTCCTGCAGCAAAAGCTATTTCAATAGCAATAAAAGAAACAGGATTAAGTATGATCTACACTGCAGTGATCTTGTTTTTCGGGTTCGCGATATTTGCAGCATCAACCTTTGGTGGTACTATTGCAATGGGGGTTCTTATTTCAATAACCCTCTTGGTTTCCATGGGAACTAATTTAGTTTTACTTCCCGCTATTCTTCTTTCCATCGACAAAAGAAAAAGCAGAAAAGAACTAATACAGGAGCCATTAATTGAACTGGCAGATTAGTTGCAGAAGGGCATTTTTGTTTTTATACTAATTATGAAATTAGCTTATTAGAATAGCTTATATTTTGGAAAGCATAATAAGAAAC
>JAZKBX010000257.1:5521-17417 GCA_040388455.1 Bacteroidota bacterium | reverse complement strand
CAATGAGCTTAAAAGAAAAAATTAATCCTGCAAAATTACCGGAGCATATCGCTATCATTATGGATGGCAATGGAAGATGGGCTAAACAGCAAGGAGAAGAACGTATTTTTGGTCACGAAAATGGCGTTAAATCGGTTCGGGATACTGTGGAAGCCGCTGCTGAAATTGGCATAAAATACCTTACCATGTATGCCTTTTCTACCGAAAACTGGAACCGACCAAAAGAAGAGGTTATTGCATTAATGCAACTGCTTGTGTATACCATAAATGCTGAAACAGCAACACTTAATAAAAATAGCATCCGCTTGCAAGCCATTGGCGATCTGAAAAGTTTGCCACCCGATTGTTACAATGAATTACAGGAAGCTATTGAAAAAACAAAGAATAATTCCCGAATGACCCTGGTGCTTGCTTTGAGCTATAGTTCACGTTGGGAGATAATAAATGCAGTAAAGGAGATCGCTCAGAAAGTAGAAGATAAAACGCTTTCCGCATCCGAAATAAATGAAGATACCATTGCACAACATTTATGCACCGCCAATATACCTGATCCGGAACTAATGATCCGTACCAGCGGAGAACACCGTATTAGTAACTTTTTACTTTGGCAGCTGGCCTATTCCGAACTTTATTTTACAGATAAACTTTGGCCCGATTTCAGAAAAGAAGATCTATTTGAAGCAATACTTGATTATCAAAACCGTGAACGCAGATTTGGAAAAACCAGTGAACAATTAGTTTAAAGTTGATAGTTGTTGGTTATTAGTTGTTAGTTAAAAGCTAAAGAACTAACAACCGCCAACTAACAACCAGTAACTAGCAACCAACAACTAACAACTAACAACTAACAACCAAAGAGTAGATGTATAAAAAATTAGCAGTTCTGTTTTACGTTTCAATTCTTACCATTACTTTAAAGGCACAAGTTACTCTTGGCGGTCCGGATTCCACAAAAATTGATTTTTCTGCTCCTAAAGAATATGAAATTGGCGGTATTACCGTAACAGGAGCCGCCCATTTAGATCAAAATGTACTCACCTTATTATCCGGACTAAGTGTTGGTGATAAAGTGCAGGTCCCTGGCGATAAATTTTCTACTGCTATTGAAAACCTTTGGAAACAAGGTCTTTTCGAAGATGTAAATATCACTGCTTCCAAAATTCAGGGCTCCACTATTTTTATAAATATCGAGGTGCTGGAGCGTCCCCGATTATCTAAGTTTTCTCTTAAAGGAATGACAAAAAGTGAAGCGGATGATGTGCGTGAAAAGATCAAATTGATAAAAGGTAAAGTGGTAACCGATGGCTTAATATCATCTACCCAGGTTAAAGTGAAAGAATTCTTTGTTAACAAAGGGTATATGGATGTGAAGGTTGATATTAAAAAGGAAAAGGATGAAAAACTTGACAATAGCATCATCCTGTTGATTGAGGTTACCAAAAAAGATAAAATACGCATCAAAGACATTAATATTACCGGAAACAATTCTATTGAGACCTGGAAATTGCGCAGAACGTTCAAAGAAACCAAACGCAGACGCTGGTGGAATCCATTTAATTCAGGCAAGTTTGACGAAGATAATTACGAAAAGGATAAAAAAGCATTTTTAGCAAAATACAATGAGAAAGGATTCCGCGATGCCAAAATTGTGAAGGATACCATGTATAGGGTTGAAAGCAACCGTGTAAATATTGACCTGGCTGTTAATGAAGGTGGCAGGTATTATTTTAGAAATATTAACTGGGTGGGCAATAGTAAATATTCAACCAAAGATCTGAACAACGTATTTGGTGTTAAAAAGGGAGACATATATGACCAGTCTCAATTAGATGCCAAATTATTTATGAATCCCAATGGTAATGATATCAGTTCATTGTACATGGATGATGGTTATTTATTTTTTAACGTAACTCCTGTTGAAATAATGGTTACCAATGATTCGATCGATCTTGAAATGCGCATATATGAAGGCAAGCAAGCTACCATCAATAAAGTAACTGTTGTTGGAAATACAAAAACCAACGACCGTGTAATTTTGCGTGAGATCCGCACTAAACCGGGCCAATTATTCCGCAGATCAGATATTATCCGTACTCAGCGCGAATTGTCACAGTTAGGTTATTTCGATCCTGAAAAAATGAACGTTGTTCCTACACCAAATCCTGCAACAGGTACCGTGGATATTGAATACACGGTAGAAGAAAAACCTTCCGACCAGATCGAACTTTCGGGTGGTTACGGTGGAGGACGCGTAGTTGGAACATTGGGTATCTCCTTCAACAATTTTTCGGGAAAGAATTTTTTCAAAAGCGAAGCCTGGAGACCACTGCCTTCAGGTGACGGACAACGATTAAGTGTTCGTGCTCAATCAAACGGATTGTATTTTCAATCCTATAATATTTCCTTTACAGAGCCTTGGTTAGGTGGTAAAAAACCAAACTCTTTAAGTGTAACGGCCTATTATTCGGTGCAATCAAATGGTCAAACAAGAAATGCTAAATCCAACGGTGAAAAAATTGTTAATCCATTACGTCAATCCCTTGATATCTTTGGTGTTTCGGTAGGATTGGGTAAACGTTTAAAAAAACCGGATGATTATTTTACCTTGTACCAGGAGTTGAATTACCAGTATTATACATTGAATAATTTCAACTCAATTTTCTCGTTCAGCAAAGGATATTCAAACAATATCTATTACAAAGTAACGGTACAACGTAACTCAATTGATAAACCGATTTTTGAAACGCGTGGTTCACAATTGGCGCTAACAGGCCAGTTTACTCCACCTTATTCGGTTTTTAATAATAAGGATTATGCAAGTCCGCTAATGACCGATCAGCAACGTTATAAATTTGTAGAGTATCAAAAATATAAATTTACAGCTAAGTTCTTTACCCCAATAACCAATAAAAGAGGGACTGAAGGTAAAGAGGCACGCAATTTGATATTGCGTACATCAGCAGGATTCGGGTTTTTAACTTCTTATGATGCTAAAGTAGGAATATCGCCATTTGAACGTTTTTATTTAGGTGGTAGCGGATTAACCGGATATGCATTGGATGGAAGGGAAATTATTGCTTTGAGAGGTTATGATGATCAATCGTTATCTGAAAGAACAGGAGCTGCATTTATTACAAAATATGCCATGGAATTGCGTTTCCCGGTAACACTTAATCCACAAGCTACAATTTATGTGCTTGGTTTTGCTGAAGCAGGTAATTCATGGACGAAGACAAAAGATTTTGATCCGTTTAACGTAAAACGTTCGGCTGGTGTTGGTGTAAGAGTGTTTTTACCAATGTTTGGATTACTTGGCTTTGATTATGGCTGGAGACTGGATGATGTACCTTCAAATTTAGGTATGCAAAAAGGCCAGTTTCACTTTACTATCGGAGCAGCAATTGGAGAGTTATAATGATTGTGGACTGCGAATTTTTGATTGTGGATTCAATCCGAGATTTTGGCAATCAGCAATCCGAGATAGAAAAATTGTATTTGTTAAATTTCCCTAATTCTTAATAGTTATATAATAAATTCCTAAATTCGCCACGCTGTTCTAAAAAATGGCAAGGAAATTAAAGATTTTGGAGAATAAGTGATATTACTAAACGTTGAACAGATCCATTAATTTAACCCTTTAAATCATAAATAAGATGAAAAAGTTAATTCTGATAGTAGGTATAGTACTTGCAACAAATGTTGTTACATTTGCACAAAAATTTGCATACGTTGACACTGAATATATTTTAGGTCAGATACCCGAATACAAAGCCGCACAAGCCGATCTGGATAAAATATCCGTTCAGTGGCAAAAGGAAATTGAAGCAAAGTATGCTGAAATTGATAAGATGTACAAAGCATATCAGGCAGAGCAGATTTTGCTTACTGAAGATATGAAAAAGAAAAGAGAAGGGGATATTGTTTCAAAAGAAAAAGAAGCAAAAGAGTTGCAAAAATTACGCTTTGGTGTGGATGGTGAATTATTTAAAAAACGCCAGGAATTAGTAAAACCTATTCAGGATAAAGTATACAGTGCTGTAAAGGCTGTTGCAGATAAAGGCACGTATTCAATAATATTCGATAAATCAAGTGATCTGACCATGCTTTATGCAAGTTCAAAACTTGATAAAAGCGATGATGTATTAAAGCAAATGGGTTATGCTACCACAGGTACCGGATCCAAAACAACAGGAACTAAAAAATAGTAAAAATAAATAAACAATAAAAAACCAAATCAAAAGACCTATGAAGAATATCGTAAAACTGGCTGTTGTTGGAGTTGTAATGATAACAAGTTCATTTACTGTTAACGCTCAAAAAATAGCACATGTTAATTTAGATTCATTAATCAGCATTATGCCTGAATCAAAAGTTGCACAACAAGGTGTACAAGCTTATGCAAAGCAATTAGAACAACAAGTAACTGCAATGCAAACTGAGTTACAAACTAAATATGCTGAATTTCAGGAAAAATCAAAAGACCTTGCTGAGGTGGTACGTGCTTCAAAAGAGAAAGAGTTGAATGATCTAAATACCCGTATTCAGGAATTCCAACAACAAGCACAAGCAGACTATCAGAAAAAAACTGCTGAGCTTTCAAAACCTGTTTATGATAAAGCAAAAAAAGCGATTGATCAGGTAGCAAAAGAAAATGGTTACAAATATGCATTAGATACAAGCACTGGTCTTGTATTGTATTTTGAGCCTGCTGATGATATCCTTTCATTGGTTGTTAAAAAACTTGGAATCACTCCGGAGCCTGCTCCTAAAAAATAAAATTTTATCTGAAAACAGAAAGCCTCACCACGAGTATTCGGGGCGAGGCTTTTTATTTTTCAGCAGATTGTTAGTTGAAGTTTTTTTGAATAGACTTTATATAAGTTAATTTATTAAATAATTTAATGCCTATTTGGAGCGTCATTGCGAGACTTTTTCAGTCGAAGCAATCTCAACTAATGATGGATGTGAGATTGCTTCGTGACTCGCAATGACTCTCTCAGTGATGCTTTTGTGTAAAAAAGAAGGATTTCATAATATTTTAACTTGTATAAAGTCGTATTAAAATTAAAATTCATGATTAACGAATTCAACAAATTTTTTAAATTATCAAATTAATTAAAGTGCACGATATTACAAAAAAACCAATAGGCGTATTTGATTCCGGTTACGGTGGACTTACTGTTTTAAAAGAGATCGTAAAACAATTACCTGAATATGATTATATTTATTTAGGTGACAATGCCCGCGCACCATACGGTACACGATCATTCGAAACGGTATATCAATACACGCTGGAATGCGTTCAACAGTTGTTTTCGATGGGATGTGAGTTGGTAATATTGGCCTGCAATACTGCATCAGCAAAAGCATTACGTACTATACAACAAAAAGATCTACCGCTAATTGCACCTCATAGAAGAGTATTGGGTGTGATCCGTCCTACAACTGAAATAGTTGGCAAGTACACCAAAACAGGGCATGTTGGTGTGCTGGGCACCTCCGGAACAGTAGCATCCGATTCCTATCCTATTGAAATTGCAAAGTTTTATCCGCAACTAAAAGTGGTACAGGAAGCTTGCCCTATGTGGGTTCCATTGGTAGAGAACAATGAATTCGAGAATGAAGGAGCTGATTTTTTTATTCAAAAAAATATTAATTCTCTGTTGTCGAAAGATAAAAATATAGATACCATCATATTAGGCTGCACTCATTATCCTTTACTTATAAATAAAATAAAAAAATATTTACCGTCAAACATTACTCTTCTTTCTCAAGGTGAAATTGTAGCTGAAAGTTTAATTGATTATTTAAAACGTCATGCTGAAATACAGCAGAAGTGCAGTAAGGGAGGCTGTATGGAGTTTTATACAACAGATTCTCCTGAAAATTTTGATAAAGCGGCATTGAATTTTTTCGGAAGTGCCGTAGAATCAACGCATGTGAGTTTGTGATTGTTGATTTTTCTTAAATAGAATTAATATGAGTGGTAGATTTGTGAAACTCAGCCGATGAACAAATTAATAGAACAAAACAAAGTAAGCTGTTTGGAGCTAGTTGATGTGCGACTCTTTCTAAATCCTCTCTTCGAAAAAAAATTAAATGTTATCTTGTTCAGGATGTTTGCAAATTATCCAATACTTTATAATTATGTCAAGCATTTCAGCTTGCTTGTCTAAAGTATTTGGTTTTTTGAAATAGCCTTGAACGCGATATTCATATGCTGCAGTCACTTGAGCTTTTTCTTCCGAAGTACTTGAAAATATAAATGGTATTGTTTTGTATCTTAGAATTTCATCATTGTCTAAGGCTTTTTTAAATTCAAGACCAGTTATTTTGGGCATATTCATATCTGAAATAATAAGGAATATTTCATCTTTAGTTTTTTTTAGATAGTCGAGTGCAATTTTCGGGTCCATAAAGTATTCAACTTCCACATCCCAGTTTTTTTTAAGCAAAGCCAATTTCAACAATTCATTTTCATATTTTTCATCGTCTATAAGCAATATTTTCCCGGGTATTTTTTTTATTGTTTCGTCTTCAGGGTTAGCGCTGTTTTTTGAAAGCAATGTCTTTTCTGTTTCTTCCATTGTGTTTTATTCTTGATTGGCAACTATAATCATCTTCAAATTTAATCCAGTTAAAGTTCTATGTTGCAGGAAATTCGTTGAATCAGGATTTTTTATAGTTATGGAAATTGTATTTGAGCTAACTAGTTAATTTAACATGATGGTACTGTGCGACTCGACATGTTTTAGCATCCATGAGATTCGGATCCGACCCTTTTGGGGGAGAGGAGAAATATGTTTTTGATCAGTAAATGATTTGACATAAATGGATTTAAACTACAGACTTTAAATTAATATTGAAAATCGGTTTTTTGTTTGTATTTTTAATGAATCTGTATAAAAAAAGGTGTGATCTCTAAATTTAGAATATTTAATATGTTTATTAAAATGAAAAAAAATCAGTTTGCATTATTTTTATTAATGGCTCCAATGGCTTTTGGGGTTTATGGTCAGAATGTTGAAGTGGCACAAGAGGTAAGCGCTCCGGTTCAATCAGCAATTGTTTATTTATATGGTGCAGAAGTTGCTCATAGTAAACAGGTAACTTTAAATGCGGGCAGAAATAAGATTGTTTTTGTTGGCTTGTCGCCAAAGCTGAATGCAAAAAGTATTCAAGTAAGCGCTACTGGTGACGTATCCATACTTGCCATTTCTGATGCTATCAATTATATGGCAAATCAAAAAGAAGGAAGCCGGATAAAACAATTAAAAGATTCTGTTTCAACTTTAAGCGAAGCCATTACAGAAATTAATAACGATAAAGATGCCTATACAACAGAGAAAAATATGCTCTTAAAAAACGATGCTATTGGAGGGAACGAAAAGGGTGTTGCAATTGCCGAACTTAAATTAGCGGCTGATTTCTATAGAACCCGGATAAAAGAAATTAATGCTGAACTTTCCAGGTTAAACAAAAAAGTTATTCCATTAAATGAGTCCTTGTTAAAGGTCAACCAGCAATTGATGGATCTGAATGCGAAAAACAATCAACCTTCTGCCGAAATATCTATTCTTCTTTCTACCACGGTGAAAACCACCACTACCATTAATTTAAAATATATCGTTATTGATGCAGGTTGGGCTCCGAGCTACGATCTTCTTGCGGAAGATGTTAATCAACCTATTCAATTGAAGTACAGAGCGAAGGTGTTTAATAATACGGGTGTGGACTGGAATGATATTAAAATTAAACTATCTACTTCCGATCCTTCTCAAAGTGCAGCAAAACCTATTTTATCAGCATGGAACCTTGATTATTATTCCGGGGCAAATTATAAAAACAAAGGCTCTTATGGTTACTCAAATTCATCCGTTATTTCTCAATCAAACCAAGGGTACATGCAAAATGCTCCTTCATCAATGGAAATTCAATCAATAGCTTCAAAAAAGACCGAAAAGATCAATGTGGTGCAAGCTATACAGTTTGAAGAAATACAGGTTTCGGAATTAAGTGCGGAATTTGACATTAAAATAAATTATTCTATTCCGGCTGATTCAAAGCCTTATATCGTGGATGTTACAGAATATAAACTGCCGGCTACTTTTCAGCATTTCAGCGTTCCGAAATTGGTGAGGGATGCATTTTTATTGGCACGTATAACAGGTTGGGAAGATCTTGATCTGGTAGAAGGACCTGCTAATGTTTATTATGCGGGCATATATGTTGGTCAATCTTATATCTATACCCGAAGCGCTGACGATACTTTGGATCTGTCCCTTGGGCGTGACAATAAGGTATTGGTTACACGGAGTAAAGTAAAAGAATATTGCACAAAAAAAATGTTTGGTAATACTACCAAAGAAACATTCGCTTATGAAATGGTTATAAAAAATAATAGAAAAACACCTGTGCAAATTGACATTGAGGATCAGTTACCTGTTTCAACACAAAGTGATATCACTGTGGAAGCTTTAGAAACATCAAAGGGTGAATATGATCCGAAAACAGGGAAATACACCTGGAAATATACCTTACAACCGGGGGATGTTAAAAAAATAGCATTTTCTTTTGCTGTGAAATATCCTAAAAATACCAATATCAATTTGCAAAAAACGAAAACTCAAATGCGTGCAATGTTTTAACAAAAAACATCTAGGAGCATGGCTATTTAGCCGTTGAAATGATGCAACAGAAAAATTATTACATATTGCTTGAGGTAAGTAATACTGCCAGTTTCGATGAGCTGAAAATTGCTTATCGGACACTGGCAAAAAAATACCATCCCGATAAAAATCCAAATAGCAAAACTGCCGAGGAGTATTTTAAAGAGATACAACAGGCATATACTATTTTATCAAATCCTGAAAAGCGTAAAAAATATGATCTGAAATTGTCGGCTGGAAATACAAATTCTAATCCGCGACAACGATCCTATACCCAATATACAGGAAATGCGTATCAATATGCGCAACAACAAGCGCAATCTCAGTCGCAACAGCAGAACTATACAACACGCAAAACAAAGGCGCCTAAACACGATAAAACCGAAAATTACCAGATACCTGTAAGTATTGGCATCGCCCTACTTTTACTTTATTTTATTATCTCCTATTCCGACAGGAAAACCGAAGCATTGGCCGTAACCAATACTGGATCATTGAATGTAGTGAATCAGCGACCTATGGCTGAGGAAGAAAAAGTTGTAATTCCCATGATCAGGGATTTTGACTCTCCTTATTCTGGTTTTTTTGGCGAAGAAATAGCGAATGAGTACAGCAAAAACAATATTAACATTCATAACAGCGATGAATCTGAAGCAATTGTGTGCCTGGTAGAAAATAAAAAAACAAAGAGGACTATTCGCAATCAGTATATGAATATCGGGAGCTCTTTTAAAATGAACAACATACCTGATGGCGAGTATTTTTTAAAAGTATATTATGGAACTAATTGGGATACAATAAAAACATTTATTGATAATAAAGTGAAGGGAGGTTTTTTGAATGAGATCAACTTTGTGGAATTAAAAAATAACAATAAATTTTTTAAAATGACACAAGAGCAATCTAGCTTAGGTTCTTCATTTTCTTCTTATGAAATTGAAATAAACCCTTCTCAGAAAAAAGATATTAATATAATTACTGCTGAGCAGTTTTTTAAATAGTTTTTTCGTTTTTTTTCGTCAATATTCCAAAATCTTCATACTCTTAAAGCAAATAAAAACGGCAAGTCCCTTTCTTCAAAATAATGAAAACGAGCATTGGTTAAAGCTCGGCAATGTGTTATCAACTATGAGCTATTTCAATTCACATCAGTGCTGGCCATCATAGCCTTTTGCAATAAACTGAATTATTTTTGATATATAAAATCCATATATCATGAAAAAGATAATTTTTGTGCTGGGCGTAGTTATATTTTCAGCATGCCAAAAAGAAGAGTTCATTATAGACTCTGTTATAGATAACAAGAAAACATTAATCAGCAATGATGAACTGGCAGCTTTCCCTGTACCTGCACATACAATATTTGTGTGGTTTGAGAATAAAAATTATTCTCAGATAATAGGTTCTTCAGCAGCACCTTTCATCAATTCCCTTATTTCCAAGGGAACACTTTTTACAAATTCCCGCGCATTAGGCCATCCATCGTATCCTAATTATATAGCATTCTTCGCGGGAACAAAAAATGGAAAATACAATAATGATTGCATTGCGGGAGCCCCATTCAGCAATGCAAATCTCTTTACGCAATTAAAAGCAAAAGGAAAAAGTTTTTCGTGGTATAGCGAAGATCTTCCTTCTATCGGCAGCAAAGTATGCAGTTCAGGTGCCTACACTGAGCGCCATAATCCAACGCAATGTTTCTCTAATGTTCCCTCATCTGCGAATAAAAGATGGATTGATTTTCCCTCCAACTTTTCTTCACTCGAAAGAGTTGTTTGTATTTCTCCAAATTTAAATCATGATATGCACGATGGTAGTATCTGGCAAGGAGACAACTGGTTAAAAAACAATTGCAGCAACCTTATTAACTGGTGCAAAACAAATAACTCTGTTTTTGTGGTTTATTTCGATGAGAACAATGGCGCAGAAGGGGATCGTATACCGGTAATAGCTGTTGGGCAGCCTGTGAAAGTAAATTATAAAAGCAACACTTATTACGACCATTATAATTGGACAAGAACCATTCTTGCCTTTTATGGGGCTACTCAAATTGCCAATTCAAAATCACGACAAACAATTAATGATTGCTGGAAATAGGCTGTTGATTTTTCAATTGTAGCAATAAAAAATTAATAGAACACATATAACACGGATTAAACGGATACTCGCAGATAAAATCAGCGAAAATCAGTTGCATCAGTGTTATCCGCGTTCTATTTTTAGTTTTTGTAATTTAGTAATTTGTAATAAAAATAAATTGTTTCAATTAACAAGATTCAAATTGTAATGCAACCTGCATGGGTTATTCCCTTGTTTTTATTTGAACCCTTAACTTTACATATATATGAAATCCGCATTACGATTAAATATTGAAAAAACAATTGACCAAACTATTACAGATAGTGAGTTTGAACAATTTTCAAAACTTATGCTTGAGAAATCATTTGATAAAAAGGATTTCCTGATTGAAGAGGGACACGTATGTAATGACATTTATTTTATTGAGCACGGTTCATGTTACTCTTATATTACTGATCAAAAGGGTGATAAGCATGCAGTACAGTTTGCATTAGAAGGATATTGGATCTCTGATCTGTATAGTTTTTTCTCTTCCCGAAAAGCAATTTATACTATAGAAACCCTTGAAGCAACCAAAGTACTTGCTTTAAATAAAGCGAATTTTCAAAAAGCCTGTGATAACATATCCTGTTTTGATCGTTTTTTTAGAATATTAATACAAAACGCTTACGTATCTGTTCAGTATAGACTTGCTAAAACAAACAGTGAAGATGCAGAAAAGAGATACTCGGAGTTTTCCAAATCTTATCCGGACTTCGTTCAGCGCATTCCCCAATACCTTATTGCTTCTTATCTGGGTATCAAGCCACAATCTCTCAGTCGGATTCGCAAAGAAAACACACGTAAGTAGTCTATTTCAAAAAATACAAATTTCATTTAAATATTCAGAATTAAACCGAATGCAGCTATAGTAAAGGGTGGGCGCGGGAGTTGGAAATTGAAAATAGTGCAGATTTAAGTTTGTTAAATAAGCATAATATTACTGAAGAAGCGAAATTTATTAACCTATGTGAATCAAGATAAGTAATAAACTACCGAACTTTGTACTGAAGTAAAAACTAATTTACTCAAAACAAAAAATGGAAAGATCTGATTTTTTAAAAATAGTAGCCTTATAAAAAGGGAAAGAAAAATAAAAAGATGGCAGC
>JAZKBX010000257.1:0-5511 GCA_040388455.1 Bacteroidota bacterium | reverse complement strand
ATCCCTTGCAGCCATGAAACTAAAAGCGTTAGAAACAATCACCCTGGGTTTAA
The DNA here is from genome assembly GCA_040388455.1 of Bacteroidota bacterium. Lineage (GTDB taxonomy): Bacteria > Bacteroidota > Bacteroidia > 2-12-FULL-35-15 > 2-12-FULL-35-15 > 2-12-FULL-35-15. The sequence goes on along the minus strand of JAZKBX010000257.1, from coordinate 5,458 downwards.
CTCAATCAGAAAAAATGCCGGTTTTGTTTTTAGGACACGGCAGTCCGATGAATGCCATTGAGGAAAATGAATTTGTAACCGGTTTTAGAAACATTGGAAAAGGTATTCCAACACCAACCGCAATTTTGGTTATCTCTGCTCATTGGGAAACAAATGGAACCTTTGTAACCGCTATGGATAAGCCACGCACTATTCATGATTTTGGTGGCTTCCCTAAGGCTTTGTTCGATGTTGAATATCCTGCGCCCGGTAGTCCCGAATTAGCAAACGAAACAAAAAACATTATCAAAAAAACACAAGTTGGATTGGATGAGAAATGGGGCCTGGATCATGGAGCATGGTCGGTTGTAAAGCATTTATACCCTAAAGCAGATGTTCCTATTATACAAATGAGTATAGATTATACACAGGGTGCTCAATATCATTATGACTTAGCAAAAGAATTAGCGTCACTACGTAAAAAAGGTGTACTGATCGTGGGTAGCGGAAATATGGTTCACAATTTAGGAATGGTTGCCTGGGATAAACTAAATACGGATGCATATGGTTATGATTGGGCAATTGAAGCCAACGAAAAAATGAAAAAATATATCCTAACAGATGAGCATCAACCGCTAATTAATTTTAAATCTCAGGGGAAAGCCTTTGACCTGGCAATTCCAAGTCCGGAGCATTACCTGCCTTTAATTTATAGCCTTGCCTTAAAAGAAAAAAACGAAAAAGTAACGATCTTTAATGATAAAGCGGTGGCCGGGTCTTTAACGATGACCTCTTTAAAAATAGATTAATTTATGAGAACGGTCCTCTTATCATTTTTAATAATTTTTAGTACCATGAATTTCACATTAAAAGATGTCCCGGGTTCTTTACACTATTTGGTGAAACATCCTAAAATAGAAAGTGGACAAACACCATTACTGGTCTTGTTACATGGTGTGGGAAGTAACGAAAAAGATTTGTTTTCTTTTGCTGATCAATTACCAGAAAATTTCATGGTGATATCTGCCCGCGCACCTTTTGAGATAGGTCAGGATAGCTATGCTTGGTACGAAGTAGATTTTTCTACCGGGAAGCCGGTTATTAATAAAGAAAAAGCTGAAAAGAGCAGGATCCTTATTCTTCAATTTATAGATCATTTAAAAGCGAAATATAAGTTTGATAATAAACAGGTTTATTTATGTGGTTATAGTCAGGGCGCTATTATGTCGTATAGTGTTGGATTAACTAGTCCTGATAAAATAAAAGGAATAGCCATATTGAGTGGCAGATTACTTGAGGAAGTAAAACCTTTAATAAAGCCAGGTGCACAATTAAAACAATTAAATGTATTCATCTCGCATGGTACAAATGATAATGTTCTGGGTGTTCATTATGCACAAGGCAGTAATTCTTATCTGAAAGAATTAGGTATTAATTCAACATATAAAGAGTATCCCGAAGGGCATACCATCAGTAATGCAATGATTGCCGATTTAATAAAATGGCTTAGTAACAAATGAGTATTCGTTTAAATATTTAAATAATTTTTTTCTTTTTCTTTCATAGGCAGTTTATTCGATGAAACGTACATGGTGGATGTTATATATTTCATATCATTGCAAAAAAAATTAAAAACATACACCTATGAAAAAAGTTTTATACGTAGTACTTGGCTTAGTGGCTATTTATTTTATTCTATGCTTGTTCGGGCCGTCATCGGTAAAAGTAGAGCGCTCCATCAACATTAATGCTCCAAAGGAGCTGGTACAAAAACAATTGGCGGATCTGAAGTTTTTTCACGATTCATGGTCACCATGGACAGAAAAAGATTCTGCTGCGATAACAACGTATACCGGAGAAATGGGACAACCGGGAAGCACTTATGCCTGGGAAAGTGATAAAGAAGAGGTTGGAAAAGGGATGATGATCTATGATAAAACCATAAATGATAGTGTTTTACAAACATTGCGTTTTGATGGAATGGGAGATGCTAAAGTTTATTTTATCACTAAACCGGAGAATAATGGAACTAACGTTACCTGGGGAATGATGTTTGATATTGGCTTTTTTGGCCGAGGTCCTATGTTATTTATGAATTTTGAAAAACAAATGGCGCCTGATTACGAAAAAGGTCTTGCTAAATTAAAACTTGCATTGGAACAAATGGCAGCCGTACCATCTGTAAACTACGAAATAAAAGAAGTACAGTGGGAAGCTAAAACATATTACGGGAAAAAAGAAAAATTATCATTTGATAAAATGGGTGCTTTTTTTGGAGAGAATTATCCAAAACTTGGTGCAGAACTGGGTAAAGCAAAAATCCAACCAGTTGGTATGCCAAAAGCAATTTATTTTTCTTATGACGAACAAGGCAAATCAGCTGAATGTGCAGCTGTGATGGAAGTTGCTAATGGAACAAAATTATCCGGCTGGGAAAAATTTGAAACTCCTGCAAGCAAAGTATTATTAATTGAATACTATGGACCTTATGAAAAATCAGGTCACGCGCATTATGCAATGGATGCCTACATCAAAAAAAATGGATTAACGCAAGGCCTTGTATTGGAAGAGTATGTTACCGACCCAATGACCGAAAAAGATCCTTCAAAATGGTTGACGAATATTTTTTACATCGTGGAATAAAAAATTTGAATTTAATAAGTAAACCCAATCCAATTTATGTTGGATGGGGTTTTTTATTTTCAGTGGTTTAAAAGTGTTGGTCGATAGCTAAAACAGGTATTTTTTTTAATTATTTGAGAAATACAAGTATTTGCTGATTTTATTCTGCTTTATCGTATAGTTTAATATCCAATTTGGACAAGTCACCCTCTTTTTGTTTAGACTTTAAAAACGCTAAAAAATCATGAGCAGCCTGTGCGCTTTCGGCCTCTTCAATTACAGTTATTTGATTTTCATTTTCTATTGAGCTGCAAACACTCAATACTTTGATCCCGGCTTTTTCACGAATGGGCGCACCTGCATCAAAGCCTTTTTTCCAATCAGTAAAACTTTTTACTTCAAGCGTAATTATCATAATTACTTTACCATTTTTAAAAGGGGTAAATGCCAGTGTAACTGCCATAACTACGGATAACGTTACTGCAACAACTATTTTTTTTGCGCTTTTCATATCTTTTTCTTTAAATGATTTAGATTGTTTGATTTAGAATTTTGATTTCGGGCACGGATATAACACCACTTTTTTCCATTGCTTCTTTCATTCCGGGAGCCGACAATATGGCTTTTGCCATTTCAGGATTAGGAACTTCAGAAATAACGGTAATTGAATTTTGGTCGTCCACCGATTGATAGACACCTACGATTTTGATTCCAGCCTGCTCACGCATAGCTGCGCCTGCTTCAAAACCTTGTTTCCATTTTGCAAAGTTTTCTACTTTGTGCGAATTGATGATTGTTGTTGCCATTTTTTTTGTTTTTTTAAATTGATTAACAAATAATTATGGCACAAAACTACAGGAAGGAGTAATTGTAAAACGTTGACTAAAGTCAAGAAATTCAGATGTTGAATATTTTTTTACGGATCCGGCTCAATGTCTCCGGGCTGATACCCAAATAGGATGCGATGAAATGCTGAGGCACACGTTGGAATAAACCGGGTTTAGCTTTAAGTAAGTTTAAGTATCTTACTTCACCTGTTTTAGTGCGTAGATCAGCCATTTGTTGTTGCAACATACTAGCCCATTTTTGATAACCGGTTAAATGCGCCTCTGTCCACCAGGGGAATTTAGTGAAGGCCTGTTCCCAGTTATCTGCGCTGATGGTAAGCAACTCGCATTCTTCAATGGCTTGAAAATTAAAATTTGATATTGTTCTACTTCTCATGGAGGGCAGATCACCAATCCAGTGCCTTTCTTCAGCAAAATAAACAATAGACTCCTCACCTTTTTCATTTACAATATATTGTCGAAGGCAACCTTTTAGAACAAAAATGGAAAATTTAGGAATTTCGCCAGCTTTCAAAATAAATTCATTTCGATTGAAATGTTTGAATTCCCATAATTCAAAAAATTTTTCAAACTCGCCTTCAGGTATACTAATTCTTTTCTGAAGTTCTTCCAGAAAAAGGGTTGAATCAAATTCTTTTATTTTTTTCATTTCTTTTCAGGCATGCTTTTATTAAAAGGGACTTTATTTTATAAAAATAGAATTTATTTATCAGGACCTGAAAGAGAATCGGATCAAAATATAGGATTTAAATAATACTGACATTTTATAAAACAAAAAACCCTTGATAAATGAGAATTTATCAAGGGTTTTTCTCTAAGTACCCGGGATCGAACTTGAACTTGTACAATCGCAATGATTACAGGATGAAATGATTTGTTATTATAATTGAAAGTGTGATTTATTATAAGTGATAAAATTGAACAGCCAATCTTTAATAACAGGTTCCAACTCTGATCACAGTTTGCATTCAACAGATCATCAACAGCCGGTTCTGTCCATTTTTTTCCTTTGGTGCACGGTGAAGACAAGGAAGGACTTTGCTTTCAGGATGATCAACCGCCAACCTCCATAAGTGACCTAGGCCTAAGCTGATAGGGTGTGCCTCAGGTTTAGGCAGATAGTGCAGATCAAAGAAATGTTCATTTAAAAATGATTCAAATTCTTCATCTGCTCCACGATATATTTTTTTGAGTTCATCACGTATTTCGGGAACAAGTACTTTTTGTTTAGCTTGTGAATTTGGCAATATTTCACTCGGCTCGCCATAGTAAGTGCATAAAAAGGTATCGGTTGGCACCGGAGAGCGATCTACATGAAAAGAATAAACATCGGTTGGAAAAAACGGGTAGGTATCATCTCTCTCATAGCACTTGATCAGATTAAGGATTGGGGATGCGCCATGAGCTTTCAACATCTTCAAGTCATTTAGAAGAATTTCACGGGCAAGGTTCCCCTGTTCACTCAATTCAAGTTCAAAAAGCTCATCTTGATCAAGTGTCGCTATATTCCCGTTTAGTTCTATCTTATTAGCAATCTCAGAAAAATCACCTATTAGTTTACGAGTCCAGCAAATCGCATTAATTTCTCCATGAAAAGGAGTGGAAACAAGGTCTTGAAAATTCGTGACACAGTGAATTTGATTTGCGGTATGAGATAAATCTATCATAATGGCTAATATTAGGCATAAAATCATTTAAAGAAGTATAAAATTTTGAGCTTGGAAACACGCCAAAATATTTTTACATCAGATTCAAAAAAATAATTTCTTGAATTATGTGCGCTGAGTTAGACAAAGGGACATGTGAAGGAGATAAAACGGATCAGATAAAACAGTGAATTTTAACCGCACATCTCTTACCAAAGTACGGCATAAAAAAAGCCTTTCAGAGATGAAAGGCTTTTTTTTACTAGTACCCGGGATCGGACTTGAACCGATACAATCGCAATGATTACAGGATTTTAAGTCCTGCGTGTCTACCAATTCCACCACCTGGGCATTCCGGCATTC
>JAZKBX010000256.1:20912-29540 GCA_040388455.1 Bacteroidota bacterium | reverse complement strand
TAATTTAATCCCCTTAATTGGGCAAATCCGATCTGACTTATAAACAATAAAAAAAGGCCCAAAACCCAACCTGGCATCCGGGAAGATTCCCTTAAAACAACAGGATGCATTGGCAGAGAGATACACTCCGAAGGTGATTGCTTCAGATGCGATGCGCCTTTCCACCAATTGCCAAAAGGCTGTGATTGGCTTATTGATGATTGTTTCATAGTGCTAAAGTTTTTTGATAACTATATATATAGTTGAAATTTTGCTATTATATCTATATTAGAAAGCTAAGACAAAATAAGCAAAGTTTTGGCACAAAATTCACATGAATACACTTTGTTAATAATCAAAAATCAGCATGTTCTGTTCATTGCATGATTTAGTAAGAACTTTGAGGCTCATGAATTATATTGACCTTGTATTCCGATGTAAATTATTGCAATTAATTATTGCTGAGTGCCCCTTCAATGCCAACCTTTATGGGCAAGTAACTGGGTATTTATTTAGAAGTGACGTAATTGTATTTTATGATCGCAACGGATATCCCTAAATTAATTGAAAACCCACGATTATATGATTTTTGGTCGGATTTTTCTAAATTCTGTAGTCCCAAAATGTATTTATATTCGGCATAAAAGGAGATAATATTTGATAAGGCCATTTTTAAACCGGGAGAAAAAAACAAGCCATAATCGGTAGTTTTTATTGATTTATTTTGCATAATATCATACGTATCAGGTCCAATTGTTTGATTGGCTTTTAGCATATAACCAAAATAAGGGGATACCGAAAAATAAGGTTTTAACCGCCATTTGTTAAGCATATACCCTAAACCCAGATTGGCATCGGCATATTGAATATTCCAATTTACATTTGTTTCATCAAAAATAATTGATGCTCCTGCTTTACGCATTCCTAAATTCGCGCGAATAAATAATCCGTTATAATACTCATATTGATATCCTAAACTAAAACATCCTGAAATATTGTTTGAAAATTTTTTTTCCTGAACACCGGTGGCATCAGTATATTTAAATGTTGAGAACACTTGTCCTGCATCAAATGTAGCGTTGGATTGTGAATTTGCTGGTACTGCAAAAAATAGTACCAGAAATAAAAGGGTGAATTTCAAAAAGTGAAGCTTCATATTTTTTATCTTGAGATAATTAATTTTGATGAGTATAAACTACTTTTAGAATCAGCCAGAGAAATCAAATATACACCAGATGACCAACTGGAACAATCGATGGTATAAGTTTTAAACTCATTTACTTTTTGGTTTAGCAATATTTTTCCATTGATATCAACTATTTGAATAAGTACATTTTCTAATAGTATCGTTGATTCAATTGTTACCTGGTTTGAAGTTGGATTAGGAAATATGGTTGCGTCAATACTTGATTTGATATTTTCAATTCTGAAAACGGGTTGAAGAAATCCAGGGGTAAATCTTGTTGTATTACTATAATATGGCGTTGTACCGTAAGGCTGGCCTATGGTTTGCTGTAATGTGGTTCCGTTTTCTGAAACATAACTACCTGTGCTTGCAACACATTGGCGTTTTAATGTTTGAGCTCCTCCTGTTGAGAAAAAAACAAGCAGAATAAATAAGCCTAAACAAAACCCTTTCATTTGTATAAGAGAGGGAGTTTTGCAAATTACACTTTTAGTTTTTGTACTCATTTTTTTTAAAGATTTAACTATCAATGATTGAATTCACAAAATTGGTGCCAGGCGATTTTGATCAGGCGCACCTATGTTATACGTTCTGAATCTAATAGGGTTTCATTTCAATTTTAAAGACCCTAAAGATCATATACGGATTCCTAATACTAAAATATCATCCGTTTGATCTAATTTACCTTTCCAATCTGTAATTGTTTTATCAAGTATTTTCTTTTGTTCTGTCATTTCAAGACTACAAATGGATTGAAGAATATCTCTGAAAGGCTGCGAAAACATTTTTTTGTTTTCGGGTCCACCAATCTGATCGGCAAAACCATCAGAAAACAAATATAACACATCACCTTTACTGAGTTGGAAACTGTGATTGGTGAAACCTTGCTTTTCATTTTTCTGATAGCTTCCAATTGAACGCTGGTCGCCTTTTATAGGAATATATTCATTACCTCTGAAAATAAATAAAGGGCTATGCGCACCGGCAAATTCTAATTTTGTCAGGAGTTGGGAGTCAGGAGTTTGCGTAGATCGTGGTTTGTTGTTAGAAGTTTTTAGTGTTGAAACACTTTCTGATCCCCCAGCTCCGAACTCCAAACTTATAAGCGCAATGTCCATTCCATATTTTACGGATGTTTCTTTACTGTTTTGCTTAAGGGTATTCAAAATCTGGATATTTAATTCATCCAGAATTTCAGAAGGCGTATACTTACCTTTCACTTTAATAATATCGTTTAGAAAATTATTTCCCATTAACGACATAAAAGCTCCAGGCACTCCATGTCCGGTGCAATCGGCAACAGCTATCAGAATGCGTTCTTTGTCTTCGTAGATCCAATAAAAATCACCACTAACAATATCCTTTGGTTTATATAAAATAAAGGATTCCGGTAAATGGTTTTGTATTTCTTCTATTGGCGGAAGCAAGGCTTCCTGAATACTTTTTGCATAGTTGATACTATCCGTAATTTTTTCGTTTTGCTGCCTTATACCATCTTCTGCATTCTTACGTGCCGTAACATCAATATCTATGATCACCCATTTTTTAACATTACCTAATTCGTCCAGGATAGGTGTAAGGGAACTTTGCACCCATAATTCTTTACCTGATTTAGTGATATTTAATGCCTGATACATTGATGATTTTTTGTTTTCAATGCAATCATGAACCAAGGTTTTTATCTCCGGGTTATGGCTGATTTTTTCTAATGTGTTACCCCTTTGTTTTAGTTCTTCTAATCCATAACCCTGTAAACGGGTAAATCCTGAATTTACCCATTCTATTTCACCGGTTGCACCAAAAATCAAAACTCCATTATCTGTTTCGCTTGCTACAATAGATAATCTGGCCAACTCATCGTTTTGTTTTTCAATTTCAAGGGTACGTGCCTTTACTTCATCTTCCATAGTTTCATAAAGCCGTGCATTTTCAAGTGCATTAACTACATAAACCGCTAAATTCCTTAGAATATTTAATTGATATTCGCTATAAGCATTTGGTTTGAAACTTTGAACAGTGATCACACCTACCATCTTATTTCCAGTGGAAATGGGAAGATAAATAATAGATTCGGATTGCTCCCCAGCTTTAGGTACCGGAATTTTTCTTCCAGGGAAATAATCATTGTATTCCTTAACAAGATCATTAATAAATATCTCTTTTTGATTTTTAAAACACCAAACAGCCGGCCGGCTTTCATCGTGTAATTCATTAAAATAGAATGGAAGTTTTTCTCCTTTTTCAATAAATCCAGAAAAATCAATTCGTTTTTCAACATCATTATAAATACCAATGCCAAATGCAGAAGCATCCATTAATCTGTTTACATTTTCATATACTTTATTGATGATCTCTTCAACTGATAAAACTGAAATGATCTCTCTTCCAATATCGCTTAGGAGTTTAGTATTCTGATAAGATCTTTCTACCTCTTCTTTTTGCTTTAATACTTCATCGGTTCGTTTTATTACTTTTATTTCAAGATCTTCATAAAGCTGGGCGTTTTCTATCGCAATAGCGGCATAAATAGCCATACTTTGAAGAATATTCAAATGATATTCTGAAAAAGCATGTTTCCGGACGCTTTGCACGGTTATCACACCAATCGGCTTATCTTTTGTTATAAGTGGAATATAGATTATAGATTCAGATGCAAGCCCGGCTATTGGAGTGGGAAGCAAAGCGGAGTATTTTTTATATTCTTTTTCATACTCATTAATAAAAATGATTTTCCGCTCATTAAAACAGATACTCGGGAGTCGATCATTATCTTTTATCTCAATTGATTGAAATGGTATTTTTTCACCATTTTCAATCGTTCCGATAAAATTCAATCTTTTTTCTTCTTCATTGTATATACCAATAGTAAATACGGAAGCGTCCATTAGTTTATTTACATTTTCATATACTTTTTCAATTATCTTTTCAATGGACAGAGATGAAGTGATCTCTTGCCCAATTTCACTTAACACATTAATATTGTTACGAGAGACCTCAAGTTCTTCTTTTTGTTTAATAACTTCCTGCGTTCTGTATTTAACCTCCTCTTCCATGTTTTGGTACAAATGTGCATTTTCCAAAGCATTTACTACATAAACAGCCAAATTTCTAAGTATATCCAGGTGGTATTCGGTATATGCGTTTTGCTTAAAACTCTGAACAGTGATAACTCCTATTTGCTTGCTCGGAGTTGAGAGTGGAAGATAGATCAGCGACTCTGAACTAACACCTTCTTTAGGCAAAGGTTTTTTTTCACCCGGGAAGTAAAGGTTATAATCGTTTTGATAATTATTTGTAAACAATTCCTTTTGCTTATTAAAGCACCAAACTGCCGGTCGTCTTTCATCAGTCAATTCATCGTAATGGGTTGGTAATTTTTCACCTTTCTCAATTAATCCGGAAAAATGAAGACGTTTATTCTCTTTATCAAATAGTCCAATGCCGAATGCGGAAGCATCCATTAGTTTATTTACATTTTCATATACTTTATTAATAATTTCTTCAACTGATAAAACGGACGATATCTCCCTGCCAATATTACTGAGCAGTTTTGTGTTTTCGTATGATTTTTCTACCTCTTCCTTTTGTTTCAGTACTTCAATGGTCCGTTCTTCAATTTTCTCCTCGAGATTTTCATACAACTGAGCATTTTCCAAGGCAATTGCAGTATAGTTGGCAAGGGTCCTCAACATTTTCAGATGATGCTCAGTATAACTGTTTTTCTGATAGCTCTGAACGGTGATTACTCCGATTACTGTCTCCTTTAAAATCATTGGACAAAATAATAAGGAGTGAGTCATTTCACCATTAATAATTACGATATTATTAACGTATTTTTTATGTTCGTTCAGATTGTCGTTAATAAATATTTCCTTCTTATTTTTAATACACCAAACGGATAAGTTGTCGTTGTTTTCCATTGTAAAGGAAAAAGGTTCCACCCTTTTCCCTTTATCATATTCGTATTTAATTTCTATTGTATTATTTTCGGGATGATAAATACGAACCCCAAATGTTTCGGCGTCCATTAAACGGTTAATGTTTTCATGCAGTTTGCTGAAAATACTTTCAAAATCCAGGGTAGAAGTAAGTTCCTGTCCAATTTCACTTAATACACTTAAATTATTACGTGAGATCTCCAGTTCTTCTTTTTGTTTAATAACCTCCTGTGTTCTGTATTTTACCTCCTCTTCCATGCCTTTATATAAGTGGGCATTTTCGAGTGCATTCACTATGTAAATAGCCAGATTCCTAAGAATGTCAAGTTGATATTCAGAGTAGGCATTTACTTTAAAACTTTGAACTGTAATTACTCCGATCTGCTTATTCGAAATAGAAAGAGGGAGATAAACAAGTGATTCAGGCAGATCGCCTTCTTTTGTAAAAGGCAATGTTTTACCGGGAAAGAAGTTGGTGTAGTCCTTTCTGAAATCATTGGTAATAAATTCTTTTTGGTTTTTAAAACACCAAACAGCGGGACGCTTTTCATCAATTAATTCATAATAAAAGAAGGGCAGTTTTTCTCCTTTTTCAATAAATCCGGATACATCAAGCCGATTTTCAGCTATATTATAAATTCCAATACCGAATGCCGAAGCATCCATTAATTTATTGATATTTTGATATACTTTATTTACTATTTCTTCAACTGATAAAACGGAACCGATCTCCCTTCCAATATTACTGAGCAACTTTGTGTTTTCGTAAGCTTTTTCAACCTCTTCTTTTTGTTTCAATACCTCTTCCGTCCTCTCCTCAACTTTCCCTTCCAGATTTTCATACAATTGTGCATTTTCTATAGCAATGGCAATATAAACGGCTAATTTTTTAAGGATATCCAAATGGTATAATGTATATGAATCTTTACTGAAACTTTCCACCGTGATCACACCAATTACTTTGTTTTTAGAAAACAGCGGTAAATAAATGAGTGATTCGGGGCGTTCTCCAACCACCGGAATTGGGATATATGGTATGTATTTTTTAAACTCTTTCCGCAAGTCATTAATAAAAATTTCCTGCCCATTGTTAAAACATAAAACCGGGAACCGCGTGTTATCATTTAGGTCATAGGAACTGTTATATTTTTTTCCTTTTTCTATAAAACCAGGAAAATCGATCGTGTTTTTAGCTTTATTGGGGATCCCAATGCAAAAAACATCGGCCCTCATTAATTTATTTACATTTTCATAAACTGTTTCAATTATTTTTTCAACAGAGAGAGAAGACGTTATTTCTTGCTCAATTTGGCTTAAAATGGAAATATTTTTATACGATTTTTCAACCTCTTCTTTCTGTTTGGTAATGGCACGGTATTCTCTGAGAATAAAAAATATAAGTATCAGCACTAATCCAAAACCAATAATGCAAGCGTTTCTCTGGAATTGTTGCTTTTCGGTTTCAGCATGCTGTTTAGCTATTTCAGCATCTTTCGCTATCAGTTCTTTATCCTTTTTTTCGCTTTCATACTTAGCGCTCATCTCAACTACTTCCTTACTCGACCGTCCCTTAAGGAGAGCATCTTTCATTCCGGTATAGAGTGTATGATATTCATACGCCTTTTGATAATTATCTAATTTTGCATAAACGCTGGCAAAGTTCAGGTATAGATCTTTGATATAATTTTTATCGCTGAAGGACTTAGCCCCCTCATAACATTTATCAAGGTATTCAATTGCTGTTTTATAATTACCTTGAGAATAATAAATATCGCCAATTGTGCCGAAAAGGGATGTTCTCATCTTTTTATTATTGGCCTCTGTTGAGAATTTTACACCTTCAAAGGCAAATTCCAGGGCCTCACCAAATTTTTCCTGCCCGGCATAGATACATGCCAAATAGTTATCAGAACGAATGATACCATTCTTATTATTATTTTTCAGATGAATCTTTCTTCCCCTACTCAGGTAATCCATTGCTTCTGGATGAGAACCCTTATAAACAAAGGTTTGAGATTTACCCAGATTATTTTTTTCGTATAAAACAATTCCGATTGAAACATATACATCTGCAATGCTGTTTTCATCATTAATTTTCTCAAACATTTTAAATGCCCTAAAAAAATACTTTAATGCACCATCATAATTGTTCTGATTTTGATAAAGCTGTCCTATTAAATAGATCAATCCTGCCTCTTGTTTTTTATCTTCAATATGCTTGCTGATAAGCTCTGGCGTTTCCGAACTTGCCGAGACCTCTTCAGATAATTTTAAAGCCTCAATATAAAACTTCATAGCTTTATTAAAATTATTCTGCTTTAAGTATAGATCTGCAATACTGCTTAAAGTAATAATTACCTCCTTTTTGTTATCTATTTCATGAAATATTTTTAAGGATTGTAAATGGTAATCTATTGCTTTTTCAATATTGTTGCTTGATCGGTATGCTAGTCCCAGGTTTGTCAGAGACTTTGCCATTCCTTTTTTAAAGGATAAATTCTTAGATAATTTTAATGCCTCTTCTGCAAATTGAATTGAATTCTCAGCCGATTTTTTTCTCGATACAAAACTCAATTCATTTAAAATATTTACTTTATTGGTGTCTTTTTTTGCGACTTTTAAAATGCTTTGTAAGGAGTCGACAGTGCGGCTATGATCATTACTTGCATTTGTTTTTAGGGGAGAAAATAAAAAAACAGAATAAATTAAAATACAAGAGAATAAATAAGAAAGAGATTTTGATCTGCCTTGTTCTTCTTTTAAAAATAAGTGTTTTTTTAAATAAACAATGGCTTCCGGGGAATGTTTAGCACTCAGGGTTGTAAAGAAGTAAATAGGTGTTAATAAGGTTTTCATCAATTTGTATTATAATTTCACATCTTTATTAAAATACATACTTTCCTGATGGCCAATGGGGCATTCTAATGAAACATTCCTTATCAATATTTTTATTCTTGATTTGAACTGATTTTTATTTAATGAATCCATGGTACTGAAACAAAATAAAAAGAAATACTGTTTTTGGGGTGTTTTCTTTTGAATATGCGAATATAGTAAATTCCCGGGAAATAAAAAAGCAATGATTCAGGTTCTCTACCTTTTTTTGCAGGTCTGAATGCAATGAGCGAGATTTAGGCTAAGAATTTACGGTATGCATAATACTTTCCCATAATAAAGCAGAAGTTTTATCCCAACTAAAATCAAGTTTTCGCTCCCGGCCTTTCAGAACCAATGTGTTGCGTAAATCTTGATCTTTATATAAAGACAGCATTGCATCAGCGATAGAATCAATCGAAAAAGGATCAACCAGGAGTGCAGCACCTTTTGCTACTTCGGGCATGGACGTTACATTGCTTGTAATTACGGGTATATCGCAATTCATGGCTTCCAGTATAGGTATTCCAAATCCTTCAAAATAAGGAACATAGGTCATTGCCAGTGCCGAACCCAAAACATTTTTTAAATCTTCAGTCGACAAACGGCCTGTAAAAATGACATCCTCCCTGAATTTAATATTGATATAAG
>JAZKBX010000256.1:9997-20902 GCA_040388455.1 Bacteroidota bacterium | reverse complement strand
GTACCTTTTACGCTATTGTTATTTTGATACGTTAGACATGAAAGAAGTAATGCAGCAACTTGATTAATATTTTGTTCAAGTTTATCTATCTGATTTAAATCAATTGCCGAAAGCGTATAATCACGCGTAATATTGATATAAGTTTGTTTTATATCGCTCGTCCAGTAATATTTTTCGCCTACGATCACCATTTTTATCTCGTTTGATTGGGTGCTTTTAAATTTATCAAACGCTTCAAAAAGACGTGAAATATTTTTACGTGGATGCAATGCTCCAACAAACAAAAAGTAATCACAATTCCGGGAGAATTTTTGTTTGGTTTGTTGTTTAATTGCCTCACCAACAGGTTCATAAAATTCATTACAACCATTGTATACCACATCAATGTTTGCAGGATCAATCTGGTAGTTTTTTACAATATCGTTTTTAGAATATTCCGAAACAGTAGCTATCCTTGTGGCCTTGTGAGCGAACTTTGGAAAAAAATGTTTGTAGTATTTTCGGACTAAAAAAGGTACATCTTCCGGATAGTGTTCAAAATTCAGATCGTGAATTACTGCTAATTGTTTCACTTTAGCATTGAGAGATAAATAACCATCCGGAGAAACAAACACATCCGGGTTATACTTATTTAAAAAATTAGAGACTGAAAACTCAAACCACCAATAGAATAAAAATGGATGTCGTGCTTGTGGTGAAAGAATAACTGGAGTAATATTATCTGAAAAAATAAAGTCCTCATCAAAATCACGGTCAAATAAAAAAATAAAATGGTCGTCAGGATGGCTGGTGGTAATACGTTTAAGTGTTTCATAAGAAAACCACCCAATACCTTCCAGTTTATTTTTCAGGAGTAAGCGCGTATTTACAACTATTTCCAATGTTTTTATTTTTTTCGAAACGAAAATACAAAAAATAAGCTCTCTGTCATCGCTGAGTTTTTTGGGCTAGCATCAGGTTCTTAATAATGCTATTTTCTATGATTGACAATATCCACCTATGCGAAAAGCCCTGCGATGAGACATTGCCTGTCAAAATGCAAGCGCTTTGGTGCATTACTGTTAGAAATTTACAAATATTTCATAAAAAACAATACTTTTGCAACCCGAATGAAAAACGCAGTTAAATTCATCCTTCATAGAATATTGGGTTTTAAAAACTATCTTTTTGTTTTTTCTTTGTTTAAGATCTATACTCTTAGGCGCGATAAAAATGAAAAGGATTTTTTTCAGTTTTTGAATTTAATACCAGAAAACACTTCTGTGCTTGATATTGGCGCTAATATTGGCATTATGACTGTACATTTAGCCCGTTCTATAAAAGGCGTTACCGTGTATAGTTTTGAACCAATGTCGAATAATATTACCACATTCAAGCGAATTATAAATTATTTTAAATTAAACAATGTTCACTTGTTTGAAGTCGCTTTAGGAAATACAGAAGGCGAAGTGGAAATGGTAATGCCTGTAATTGGTTCAGTGCGGATGCAAGGCTTGAGCCATGTGTTACATAGTAGCATCACTGAAAATAATGAAGGCGAACGCTGTAAGGTTCCTTTAAAAATGTTGGATAATATGAAAGAGCAGATAAAGGCTCCGACACGCATCAGTGCAATAAAAATTGATGTAGAAAACTTTGAATATTTTGTTTTGGAAGGTGGCAAAACTCTTTTAATTAAAAATAAACCTATTGTTTATGCCGAACTTTGGGAAAACGAAAATCGCGAAAAATGTTTTGAATTGTTCAGTCAATTAAACTACACTACATTTATAGTGCAGGATAATAAATTGGTAAAGTTTGATAACACCCAACCCAAAACCCAAAATTTCATCTTTCTCCCTTCATAAAATTCGTATTTTCGCCTGATGCAAAAAAAATTTGTAGCCAATCTTGCCTTTTTACTTTTTATGAATTTATTCATAAAATCCATTTATATTTTAGGGTTTGAAACGCAGGTGCAAAACGAAGTTGGTGCTGCCAGTTATGGAATTTATTTTGCCGTTTTCAATTTTTCTTTCTTACTAACCATTGTTCTTGATTTTGGTATTACTAATTTTAATAACAAGAATATTGCACAGAACAATCATTTACTTACCAAACATTTTTCGGGTTTATTTACATTAAAAATATTACTGGCTATCATTTATATAATAGTGGTAGTAGTGGCGGGTTTATTAATTGGATACGACACCCGATTAATGAAGCTACTACTGGTACAAGGATTTAACATGTTCCTGCTGTTTTTTATCAATTACCTGCGTTCTAATTTAGCCGGTTTGCATTTGTTTAAAACCGATGCTATTGTTTCAATCTTAGACAGGTCAATATTGATTGTTTTATGTATTGTAATGCTTAAAACAGACATGCTGAAGGAACCTGATGGCATTATGTATTTTGTATATGCACAAACAATTGGTTATTCTATAAGTGTAATAACTGCATTTATAATTATTCTGAATAAAACACATACTTTTAAATTAAAATGGAATTGGGCATTTTCATTAATGATCCTGAAAAAAAGTTTGCCTTTTGCCATTCTTACTTTATTGATGTCGTTCTATAACCGTATTGACACGGTTATGATTGAACGTATGTTACCCAAAGGCGTGGGAGATGTTCAATCGGGGATTTATGCACAGGCATTTCGTTTACTGGATGCAACCAATATGATCGCCTTTTTAACTGCAGGGATGCTATTACCTATATTTTCCAGAATGTTAAAACACAAGGAATCCGTGGAATCTTTAGTTAAACTGATAAGTACTTTATTGCTTACACCTGCCATTGTTATTGGTGTTGGCTGTGTTTTTTACAGTAAAGAGTTAATGGGATTGCTTTACCAGGTCCATGTTGAAGAATCTGCAAAAATTTTCAGTTTACTCATGTTGAGTTTTATTGCTGTATCTACGACCTATATTTTCGGAACCCTTTTAACTGCCAATGGCAATATGAAGCAGCTTAATACAATGGCTGCTTTTGGCATGATATTGAATATTACCCTGAATTTTTTATTAATAAGGCAGTTTGAAGCTTATGGGTCGGCCATTTCAAGTATGATCACTCAATATTTAACTGCAATTATCCAGGTGATAATTGCGCAACGTATCTTTAAATTTAAGATCAATTACAAATTGATCAATACGCTTATAATGTTCGCAATTGGCGTTGTAGCCATCAATTACGGTTCAAGAATGCTAAATTTAAACTGGATGATGAGTTTTGTAATAATGGTTGCAACCTCGGTTTTGTGGGCTTTTGTTTCCGGAACGATAAGTATTAAGGCTATTTTCCGCATCCTTAAATACGGGTAATTAGTATTATTTCTGATTGGGCCGAATTACATAAATTGAGATTGGGTGCAATCAAAAATCCGAAATCCGCAATTTTTCTTATTTTTGTCAACTTAACTAAATTTTAGATTTATTAAAATGAACAAGAAAGAGCAATTGACAGAAGATTTCAACTCATTAAATATATTGCATTTTATTTACAAATGGCGCATATCGCTTATCGTTATTGGTATAGGCACTTTTGTAATTTCAAGTATTATATCCTTAACTATTCAGGAAAAATATAAATCGACAGTAATCTTATTCCCTGCCACCACCAGTTCCATTTCAAAAGCCCTTTTAAGTGATAATAGTTTTAAACAGGATGACGTTCTTGCCTTTGGTGCAGAAGAAGAGGCAGAACAGATGCTTCAGATCCTGAACTCTGACGAAATAAGAACAAAAATATCGGAAAAATACAATCTGTTGAAACATTATGATATCGACACTGCCGATAAATTTAAACGCACCAAATTGTATGATGAATTTCAAAGTAATATTACCTTCAAGCGTACTGAATATATGTCGGTTAAAATTGAAGTGATGGACATTAATCCGGATACTGCGGCTCTTATAGCTAATGACATTGCCGCTTTACATGACTCTACGAAAATTCGTATGCAACGTGAAAGAGCAACACAGGCATTGATAATTGTGAAAAAAGAATATTTAGAAAAAGAAGCCGATGTGAATGCGATGACCGACTCTATTAAAGTAATTAATAGCTACGGGCTTTATGATTATGAATCTCAATCAGAGGTAACAACAGGACAATATGCAATTGCAATTTCGAAGGGCGATCAGCGTGCAATTAAAGCACTGGAAGAAAAATTAAAGGTGATCGCAAATTACGGTAGTGTGTATGTATCGTTGCGCGATAATTTGGAGTTTCAAAGAAAACAATTAAACCTGCTTAAAACCAAATATGAAGGAACCAAAGTGGATGTGGAGCAAGTGTTACCTCAGAAATTTGTTGTTAGTAATGCGTATCCGGCCGAAAAAAAATCATATCCTGTACGTTGGATAATTGTTGTGGTTTCAACCATGGCTTCTTTGCTTATGGCTGTTATTGCTATATTATTGATTGAAAATCTTAAACAATTCAAATTTAAAAAGTAGAGAAGATCGGTTTTTCGTTTTTCACTATTTTAGAGAACTTATATTTTAACCGGGAAATAATTTGAAATAACATCAGTATTTATTTTGTCTGCTAATATTAATGTAATGCAAGAAGATATGCAAAATAGTTCCTATTTTATTAAACTAATTATGAAATGGAAATTCCATTTCATGGTCATTACCGTTTCCGCAATTGTTGTTTCTGCTATTTTTTCATCTGAATTTTTTATTAAGCCCAGGTACAAATCATTTGCAATAGTCTATCCTTCAAACATTATTCCTTACAGCTCCGAAACGCCATCTGAACAGTTATTACAATTATTGGAATCTTCAGATATCCGTAACGCTGTAATTAATAAATTCAAATTAGCTGCACATTATGATATTGATACTACTTCAAAATCAGGCCTTTTTGACTTAATTGCTGTCTACCAGGCAAATGTAGAAGTTAGACGAACACAGTTTAATTCAATTGAAATTAAAGTATTTGATACTGATGCGCAAATAGCTTGTGATATGGTGTCCGAAATTATCAATGCATTAAATTTGAAAGCGAGAAGTCTTCAACGTGAAAAAACAAAAGAAGTGTTGGAGATCGTAAGTAATCAATTACTTGTGAAAAAAAAGCAAGTGGATTCGGTAAATTCTATCCTACAGGAATTGAGGGTAAAATATCAACTATTAGATTATGAGGTTCAGGTTAAAGAAGTTACTAAAAGTTATTTAAAAGCATTAAGTGGTGGTGCGAGAAAGGAAAGTTTAAAAGATATTGACGCTTTAATGCGCAACCTTGAAGAAAAAGGTGGGGAATATTATCAAATGAAAGAAACATTTGATATACTATTGGAAAGTTATAATACTTCTAAACTGGATTACGACAAGGTAATGAGCGATTTAAATAAAATTCTCACTTATTCTAATATAGTAAGCAAACCCTATCCGGCTGATAAAAAATCTTATCCGATCCGTTGGGTGATAGTAGCTGTTTCGGTTGTATCAACTAACTTACTTTTGCTTCTCATATTAACGATAATGGCTAAAAAGAACAAATTGTAAAGTTTTGTCTGGCTTGATTTTAATTTTCACAAAAATCAACCGTTACAAAAATCAAAAAATAAAAAATTGTTAGAACACAAAAACATAAAGTGGGCGTATGCTTTAAGTATTTCATTTATTGTTATAAATGCAATATGTACGTATTTGGAATTTTATTATTTCAATTTACTCCCTGCTGTACTGTTAATTATATTACTCGCCCTTTTTGCATTAGATAAGCTTATTCTCGTGGTTGTATTTCTTACGCCTTTGGCTGTAAACCTCCAGCACATGGAGGGTGGCTTAGGGCTTAGCTTACCTACTGAGCCAATAATTTTTGGCATTATGATCATTTTTATTCTTAAGCAAATACAAAAAAACACGATAAACCTTCAGGTAATGAAACATCCCATTACCATTGCTATTATAATCAATCTGGTTTGGATTTTTATTACAAGTATTACCAGCGAAATTCCTGTTGTATCGTTTAAATTTTTGATTTCACGGCTGTGGTTCGTGATTGCCTTCTATTTTATAGCCACTCAATTGTTCAAGGATTATACAAATATTAAAAGATATTATTGGTTGTATATTATTTCATTTACCCTCATTATTTTTTATACGCTGTATAATCACTATTTAATGGGTTTTGAAGAAGAGCCGGCTAACTATGTGATGTCACCATTTTATAATGATCATACCATTTACGGGGCTATTCTTGCAATGTTTTTTCCTGCTTTGATATTTTTTATGATGAATAAAAAATATTCTTCAAGCATTAAATTTACTGCATTCTTATTTCTTATCATTTTCACTATCGCTTTGGTTTTTTCTTATACCCGTGCTGCCTGGCTTAGCTTGGTTGTAGCCCTGGTGGGCTATCTTGTATTATTGCTTCGAATTAAGTTTCGCAATTTATTAATTGCATTCTTAGCGCTTAGTGCCATATTAATTACTTATCAAACCGATATTGTAATGAAACTGGAAAAGAACAGGCAAGATGCTTCACAGGATTTTGATAAACATATTGAATCCATTTCCAACATTTCTACAGATGCTTCTAACCTGGAACGATTGAACCGCTGGGGAGCGGCATTCCGCATGTTTGAAGAACGGCCTTTTTTTGGATGGGGGCCCGGAACCTATAGTTTTCAATACGCACCGTTTCAGCATTCCCAGGAAAAAACAATAATCAGTACCAACATGGGCGACCGGGGAAATGCGCACAGTGAATACATTGGGCCATTATGCGAATCCGGTGTATTGGGTACACTCACATTCCTTGCCATTATAATTGCAACGCTCTTTACGGGCTTTAGATTATACTATACAATAAATGATTATGAAACAAAGAGATTGGTTTTAGTGATCTTACTTGGTTTTATAACTTACATTGTACACGGGGCATTGAATAACTTTTTAGATACTGATAAAGCATCTGTGCCCTTCTGGGGATTTATTGCAATGCTGGTTGCAATAGATGTTTTTCATAAAAACAGAGAAACTCAGGCGGAAGAAGAAAAGGTATAGTGTGCTGCCGTATAGTTTTATCCAAGGCAAGAAGTACATGTCTGATGATTGTTCCCCTAATGAATTCTTAAGCTAAATAAAGCAATGTCATCTATATAGGGCTTACTTTGTTTGTAATCCGTACAGGTTTTCATTATTAAATTATTCAAACTCTTCATGTCAATATCAGGATTGTTTTTAATGATCTCTTTTAATGAATCTATTCCAAAATCTTCACCTTTATCATTTTCCAATTCAACGAGTCCATCGGTGTAGCATACAATAGTAGTACCCTGAGTAATATTTATTATCCCTTCTTTAATTTTCCCTATTTCATCAAACATACCTAAACCTGTACAGCCTACTTTTAGAGCGCTAACAGACGTTTTTGTTGCAAGAAGCGGAGGATTGTGCGCGGCATTAATATATGTGAGCGTATGTGTTACCAAATTATATTTGGCAATAAATAGCGTGATAAATTTCTCTCCTTTTGCGCTGGCTAAAACTTTTGCATTCAGCTCCTGAACAAGTTCAGTTAAGGATGTTGTGTGATTAAATAAAACGCGAAGGTTGGCCTGAAAGTTCGACATTAATAAAGCCGCAGCAACCCCCTTCCCCGAAACATCGGCTACACAAAAGGCACATTCGTTTTCGTTCAGCCATATAAAATCATAATAGTCTCCACCAACCTCCTGGTGAGGTAAATAGAAGGCAGCAGTATCCAATTGAGCATCATTGGGCAAAGTGCTGGGGAATAGCATTGATTGCATTTGAGAAGCAAGCTCCAATTCTTTTTTCATTGCAGCCTGTTGAATGCTTTCTTTGGCAAGTTTTTTATTCTCAATGGCAACAACAATAATACTTGCAAGCGTTTGAACAAAATTCAAATGCTTAATAGCAGGACTTACCTCTAATTTATCTTCCAGGTCACTGATCAGCACATACGCTAACGCTTTGGATTTATGGAATACTGGAATTAAAATTTCAAATGAGTTGTTAAGATTTTTTTTAGAAAAGTTGATCGTACCTATTTCCTGTATGGGCAACAGATCACGTTCCACATTGATATTATCATATTCATCACCAACACCATATTTTAAAATACAACTCCAGCCATTTTGACTATCACTATAAAGCACCAATTTCCCAATTTTCAATTCAGTTTCAAGAACTTCTTTAAAAATTTCAAGTAATTTATCAGTAGAGAAATTATTGTTGATGGCTTTTGTAATTTGAAGCAGCGAGTTAAGTTTTATATCCTTAATTCGTTTGGAAGTATTTTTATTTACTTGGGAAGCCATTTTACAATTGTTGATTTGTTGATTTAGCGATTTTTTCGAATTGGAGATTTGGAGATTTGACGATTTAGTAATTTTTAAATTCTTAGTCTCTATTTCTCCATTTCTAAAACTCTCTAATTTTATTATTCACTAGTCCGCTAATTTTTTTATTAAATCAGGTAACATTTTTAATGCAGCAACTTCTTTCATCTTGGTTCTTGCATCGCCAGCGGGGCTGCCGAAATAAGTTTTGCCATCCGGAATGCTTTCACCTAAACCTGATTGCGCTAAAAGTGTAGCACCTTTGCCGATTGTAACATCACTTCTCACTCCCGACTGCCCCCATAGTGTGGCACCATCTTCAATAGTAACTACTCCTGAAACTCCAACATGTGAGGCCATTAAGCACATCTTGCCAACCACCGTGTCGTGCCCTATTTGTACATGGTTATCGATTTTAGTTCCTGCACCAATTACGGTATCTCCCGAAACTCCTTTGTCAATGGTGCATAGCGCACCTATCTCTACATCATCTTCAATGATGACCCTTCCACAGGAAATAAGTTTATCGAATTTATCACTGCGCTTTTTATAATAAAACGCATCAGCACCAATCACTGTATTAGAATGTATGATCACATTATTTCTAATATGGCAATTATCATAAATAACCACGTTTGGATGAATAACACAATTGTCGCCAATTGTCACATTATTTCCCAAATATACCCCAGGCATGATCACTGTATTGACCCCTATTTTTGCTGTATCACTAACAGGTTTTAAAGAATAATTTACCGGACAAAAATGCAAAACCAATTTATTATAATCCCTGAATGGATCATCAGAAACAAGCAGCGCTTTGCCTTGCGGACATTCAACTTTTTTATTGATAAGTATAGTTGTGGCTTTTGAGTTCAGGGCTTTATCGTAATATTTAGGATGATCAACAAAAACAATATCACCTGCTTCAACCTTGTGTATTTCGTTCATGCCACTGATAATATGGTCAGGATTGCCTTCAAATTCACAATTAATGAGTGTAGCGATATCTTTTAACTTATGTAGAGATGGTAATTTCATGCCTTGATACGATTTGTTCTATGTTTCAAATATAAGAATTTAAAAAATGCCCTGTCAATAATTTTGGCAGGGCATTCAGAATTTTCCATGGTACACTTTCGAATTAGTACAATGCAAAATTATAAATTATTTTACTTCACTCTTTCTGAATATTCTGAAGTGCGTGTGTCAACTTTTATTTTTTCACCTTCATTAATAAATAAAGGAACTCTAACAACAGCTCCTGTTTCTAATGTAGCAGCTTTTAATGTGTTGGTAGCGGTATTTCCTTTTTCTCCCGGCTCCGTATAAGTAATAACTAACTCAACAAAAACAGGGGCTTCAGCTAATATCGGATCTTCACCTTCAAAGGATATTTTTACTTCCATTCCTTCTTTTAAAAATTTCAAACCTTCACCGAATAAAAAAGAAGGCACATAAACCTGTTCGTAGGTTTCATTATTCATGCACACAATAAAATCACCTTCAGGGAAAATATATTGCATTTGTTTGTAATCAACACGCACCACTTCAACAGCTTCCCCAACACGAAAACGATTCTCAACAATTTTACCGGTTTTCAGGTTACGCATACGTGCCTGGTAAAACGCACGTAAGTTTCCCGGAGTACGGTGTATATATTCTTCTATTTTGCATAGCTCTCCTCCAAAACGGATCACTGAACCTACATTTAAATCACCTGAATTTGCCATTTCTTTATAAATTAAGAATTATTATTTTTTCGCCAGTTAAAAGCGATTACAAAGATAAGATTAATGGGCTGATAAGCAAATGATAATTCATGAAGGGCTGTCGGACAAAAAAGCAAATTTTACCACTAAGGCACTCAGGCCACTAAGATACACCGAGTTTATCTTAGTGGCCTGAGTTTAATTAGTGTTTCCGTGGTAATTTTAATTTCTCTGTAAAAATATTCGGCTTTTGCATTAATTAAAACGAGGGGCATTTTGCGTTGCTATGCTTGCGGACTTTGGTTGTTTTTCTTGACATACGCTCCAGTTTCTTTTTGATCTTACTGCTTTCAGTTTTATCCTTCTCCGTTTTTTCAGTTTTTGGGGCATCCATTTTTTGACCATCAGGATTATTTTCATCAACTTTTTTCACTTCTGAAGAAGAGGGTGTAATATCCTTTTTATCAGCGTTCTGTGTCTTTTGCTCTTGCTTTGAAGTTGTTTTTTTATCTTCCGGTGCTATATTCGTAGTATTATCCTTTGAAGAAACAATGTCCGGTCTTTTCTCCGTTTTGGTCTGTAATACAGTAACTTCTTCTATATTTCTTTTTTCCTGAGTTTGTTTTACATTTATTTTTTGATCTGAGCTTTCTGTTTTTTGCTGAACAGAATTTGATTGTATCTTTGAATCCCGATAGTTATTGGGATTAGAAGTTGTTTGTTTTACATTTGCTTTATTCGACCGTAAAGATTTAAAATAAGCAGCTTTATCTGCTTTCTTATCTTTTTTATTCCAGGTAGGGCAATCTGTTGTTGAAGGTTTAACAGGAGTATTTGTTTTGCTTTTCTCTTCCTGAGCAAAACAAAAAGCGGGAAATA
>JAZKBX010000256.1:7147-9897 GCA_040388455.1 Bacteroidota bacterium | reverse complement strand
GATAAATTTATAGCCTTATGGAATTTGCAAACCCTGGAAGCCGAAAAATTTGCGGCCTCCTTTCCGGCTGTTATTTATTCTATATGTCATATTCCTGAGAAAAATTTATTATTAGCAGGGACCTCAGCTGGCAGCATACATATACTTGATCTGAAAAGAAAAGAAGAAATTAAAATTCTTCAACACCATACGGATCCTATTTTTGATATTAAATACTCATTAAAAACTAACTGCATTTACACAGCAGGTGGGGATGGGAATTTCGCTATTTGTTCATTAGATACATTATCATTGATCAAAATTAAAAAACTCTGCACCGAAAAAGTACGCAGTATTGATTTGAATGATGCTAATCTGGAAATAGCTGTTGCTTCAGGAGATTGTAACATTCGTATTTTTAATCTGAATACCTTAGAAGAGAAAAAAACGTTTATTGCTCATACACTTTCTGCAAATATTGCAAAATATTCACCTGACGGAACCCTGCTATTAACGGGTGGAAGGGATGCACATTTAAAGATCTGGGATACAAAAAATTATGACTTGATAAAATCTATTCCTGCTCACAACTTTGCGATATATGATATAGTTTTTAATCCTGACGCTTCATTATTCGCCACTGCCAGTCGGGATAAAACCATAAAAATATGGGATGCAAAAACCTTCGAATTATTAGTACGCATCAACAAAGAAAATTTTGACGGGCATATAAATTCAGTAAATAAATTGCTTTGGAGTACTTTTAATAATTATTTAATTTCTGTTGGAGATGATAGGATGGTGATGGTTTGGGAGGTAGCGAAGGATTGATGGCCATATAGCTTTTGTAGGGTATATTGGATTAAAGAAGTAAAAACAATAAACTTCACCGGCAAACAAATACTTATTGAAAAAGGCTAAATAAAAAAAAGGAATTTATTTTGTTCAGGTAGTTGATTCGAATAAAAATATTGTGAATAAAAAGATTGTGGTGCAGTAAAAGCCTTCGAACTAGTCACCCAAACCTCACCCCCAACCCCTCTCCTTAGAATAGGAGAGGGGAGAAAAAAAATTAAATGCATTCTATGGAAGTCCACAATAGAAAATCTTTAAAAGAAATCAGGAGAAACCTTAGGCAAGAAAGTACACCTGCTGAAGATTTTTTGTGGCAACATATAAGAAATAGAAATTTGAACCAACTAAAATTTAAACGGCAACATAGTATAGGGAATTATGTTGTTGATTTTTATTGTGCTTCAAAACGATTGATAATAGAAGTTGACGGGGCTGTTCATGCTTTACCAGATCAATTAGAAAAAGACAAATCGAGAGATGAACATTTATTAGAAATGGACTTTAAAATCCTTCGATTTTCAAATGAAGAAGTTTTATCAAACATAAATTTTGTCATGAAAGAAATCATTAGTCATACTTAATTTTCCTTATCCCCCTCTCCTTCCTTAAGGAGAGGGGCTAGGGGTGAGGTTTTAACTTCAAGTGTGCAAATTATCCCTCCCACTAATCATCATGCCCCTTCCCTCCTACTGCTTTTCCGGTAGTCCAGAGTTCTTGTTCCGCTTTTTGGGCACGTTTTAATGAATCGGAAATATTTTTATCGCCAAAGCGGGTCAGATCAGGTTTTCCTGCATTTACCCAGGCGGTGTACCATAAACTACCAATAGTAATAATAGCTTCACGCATTCTGCGTTCTACCATTCCATTCAGCATTTTATCATAATCACTCGTATATTCTAAGGAATAAACTTTCATTAAAGTAGCACCACGGTTTTCGAAACTATATTTTTTATCAGCAGGATATTTAGCATTTAATTCAGCTTCAAATCTTAGAACTGAATCAACTGCTGCATTACTTGCTTTCACTGCTGCCCATGCTCTGTCAAGAGGCTTCTCAATATATTTTGCCCGCCCTGTCCAGTAATCATAACCTTCTGATTTTAATTCAGGAATACGTGATTCCCAAAAACCATGTATGCCTTTTTGGTTGGTCAGCTGTCCGTTATAATTTTCGGTAGTGTGCAATGGTACATGAGCATCAGCCACGTAATGTCCTAAATCTGCTGAATAATGCAATATAAGATCGAGGTTTTCATCTTTAAAAGCTTCCTGTAGTCGGAATACCATCCGTTCTATATGCCAAGGCACAATTCCATAGGCTTTTAATGTATCTTCAGTAAATTTCTTTACAGCAACTTTCCAGAATTTCGGAACCGAATCAAAAGGGTGTGCCCCATAATGGTCGATATCAATATAATGCCGGGGAGCTTCATCAACACTTACATTTCTTCGCTTGTCAGGATCTACTGCATGTTGCGAAATGTATTCGATATGCTTTTTATAAAATCCTATCATTTGCTCCGGCAAAGTAAAAACGGCCATCCTGTTAATTTTCTGATGTGCAAAAAAGCCCCATGAATAGGCAGGTTCATTGATCGGGATCAAAAAAATAACGATCGAAAATATGAAAATAAAAAGAAGCTTACGCATTGATTATTTTTTGAATTGTTTGATTAATGAATGTAGTATCGCACTAATCAAATTTACTAAATTAAATTCAACTATTTTTATTGAGAAAGTTTTACCAGGTATTTACCTTCTAAAACCGGAATTACTGTTGTTTGATCAAGAGTAAAACAATATTTAATATCTTTTTTTAATCCCATTGCAGCCAGGCGCTCGGTATGAGAGGAGTTACGTAAATATTTGTATGGATTATCCTGAGCCGACTTATATAAAAAGCTTGCAGCTAATGC
>JAZKBX010000256.1:0-7047 GCA_040388455.1 Bacteroidota bacterium | reverse complement strand
AAATAACCTTGTTTTTTATATTCTGTAGCTTCTTCAACAGTTGCAACAGGAATTATTTTTTCAACTCCATGGTGGAAAGCAGTACACATTGCTGATGTTGCACGTAAAATGTCAATCACCACTACAATGGTATCGTTCTTATGATAAATAGGATACAAATAGGGAGATAAACAAACATCAACAGTAAGAGCCCCTCCTACCCTCCCTTGCGGGGAGGGATTAGTAGTGTTTGAATTTTTCATAAGTAAAATTTATGACCATTATTAAACCCTCCACCCCGGAAGGGTTTGGGTGGGCTTATTTATAAAAAGGAGTTTTTACAACTTTCGCTTTTATCGCTTTATCACGAATCAAAATAAAAATTTCGGAATCTGTTTTCGAAAACGAAGTGTTCACATATCCTGTTCCAATTGCTTTATTCAATGAGGGTGATTGTGTACCGGAAGTTACCTTACCTATAATGTTACCGGCAACATCTACAATTTGGTAATCATGACGGGGGATACCGCGGTCGATCATTTCAAAACCAACTAATTTTTTTGAAACACCTTTTTCTTTTTGGTTCAACAAAGCAGCTTTGTTGGTAAACTCTTTTGTAAATTTAGTGATCCAACCTAAACCTGCTTCAATTGGTGAAGTAGTATCATCAATATCATTACCGTATAAACAAAAGCCCATCTCCAATCGTAATGTATCACGTGCTCCTAAACCAATTGGCTTAATACCGTATTCGGCACCTGCTTCAAAAATAGCATTCCACATTTTATCTGCCACTTCATTTTCAAAATAAATTTCAAATCCACCGGCACCGGTATAACCTGTGTTTGAAATAACCACATTTTCTACCCCGTTAAACTTACCTTTTTTGAAAGTGTAATAAGGAATATCAGAAAGGTTAATATCTGTTAGTTTTTGCAATGCTAAAATTGCTTTCGGACCTTGTACAGCAAGTAAAGATGTTTTATCGGAGATGTTGTGCATCTCTACTTTTTTGGTATTGTAATTCTGGATCCAGTCCCAATCTTTATCAATATTAGAAGCATTTACAACCAGCATATATGTTTTCTCATCAATACGATAAACCAATAGGTCATCAACAATTCCACCTGTTTCATTTGGCAAACAGGAATATTGTATTTTCCCGTCCGTCAATACCGATGCATCATTTGAAGTAACGCGCTGAATAAGATCCAGGGCGTTTTCACCTTTTAAAATAAATTCACCCATGTGACTTACATCAAACACACCCATTGCATTACGCACTGTTAAATGCTCATCATTTAATCCGCTATAAGATACCGGCATAACATATCCTGCAAAAGGTACCATTTTAGCACCTAGTGAAATATGTGTATTTACCAGTGCTACATTTTTTAATTCAGTTGAAGTTGTTTCCATTTTTTTTGTTGCTTAGTATGTATTGAAATATATTTATTCCGGAGTAATTCTTTTTCTTTTCAGCCCTTGATTGCTTTTTGCCATACAAATATAACGATTTTTATGATTTCAGGGATTCGGTCTTTCCTGCGTTAGGGATTCCTTCGGCTGGCGTTGGATAAATCCCGTGAAAAGCCCGCCCGAACGAATTCGTTCATTCGGGCGGCTTTTCTTTTTAAAAAAGACTGAAACCCTTCGGTGGAGCCTGTCCTTAGCACAAAATGTCGTTTTAGTAAAGAAAAAATCAGTCCACAGTCTTCGAGAAGCTCTGACTGACAGCGCGCTGGTCATATTGAGCCTGTCGAAATGTTTACGGTGGCATCCGGGTAACAATCAAAGATTCTAACAATTGAGGTCTTAATTACCCTTATTATTTTATATTTGTAATGTTGTTGATCAATAACAGGCATAGTTCTTGAAATGTATATAAAAACCAAAAAATAAAAAATATGAAAAATATATTTTTATCCTTTACAGCAATTGCTTTAAGCACAAGCATGTCGGCACAAATATTCATGGCCAAAAATTGTGAGATCACCTTCTTTTCTGAGTCACCGCTCGAAAATATTGAAGCAATAAATAAAGCTGCTAAGCCTATACTGAATACCTCCACCGGAGATATTCAAACTAAAATTGCAATGGCTGCTTTTGTTTTTGAAAAACCATTAATGCAGGAACATTTTAACGAAAATTATGCAGAAAGCGAAAAATTTCCAAGCGCAACGTTAAAAGGTAAGATCAATGAAGTAATTGACTGGACAAAAGACGGGGAATATAAAGCTACCGTTACTGGGAAACTCAATTTACATGGAGTTGAAAAAGACAGGACCTTTGATGGAATAGTTACCATTAAAGGTTCGGAAATCACGATTTCTACAAAATTCAATATTCACATTGCCGACCATGACATTAAAGTGCCAAGCCTTTATGTAAAAAACATTGCCGAAGATGTAGAAGTTAAATTGAATGCTACATTAGAACCATATAAAAAGAAATAAAAAATATCCTATGATGAAAATTTTCCAAAAAACAGTTGTAGTTATTAGTTTAACAGTTTCATCAATTAATGCTTTTGCACAAGATGATCTGTTAAGTTTGCTTGATTCCGTTGAAACAGTTAAAACGCACGAAAAAGTTATTGCAACTTTTAAAACCAGTAAGGTAATTAATATGCAATCCACGGAAACCGTAAAGGCTAAAACCATGGATTTTAGAGTTACACACCGCTTCGGAAACATTGGCACAGAAAGCGGTGGCGGTGCCCATACGCTTTACGGATTTGATAACTCAACTGATATTCGTATTTCATTTGACTTTGGAATTACTGATAAATTAACGCTTGGTGTTGGACGAAGTAAACAAAAAGAGTTAGTTGATGGATTGGTAAAATATCGGATATTGAGTCAAACTACCGACAACCACATTCCTGTATCCATGGCTTTTTATGGCGACATGAGTTATAATCCTCAGGAGGGAAGCCAGTTTTATAGCGGTATGGCTGCAACTGCCGATTTTAAGCACAATGATATTCACCGTTTTGCTTATACCAGCCAATTAATAGTTGCACGTAAATTCGGTTCCCGTTTTTCAATAGAATTAGTTCCAACTTTCCAGCATCGTAATTTTGTTTTAGCTAATATTAACCCTGAAAATGCGGCTGCTGAAAGCAATGATCTGTTTTCTGTTGGTGGAGGTTTTCGTTTAAAAATCACAAGACGTATGGCTATTATTGCTGATTATTATTATATATTTTCGAAATACAGAACTAATAATACCGTTAGTCCTTTTTACAATCCTTTAGCAATAGGTCTTGAAATTGAAACAGGTGGACACGTGTTTCACCTTAACTTCACCAATGCTTCCGGGATCATTGAAAACAACTACATCCCAAACACTACCGACAGCTGGTTAAAAGGCGGCTACAAATTCGGATTTAATATCTCCAGGGTATTTAATATCGGGCGTAAAAAACATTGATTTTTTTAATCTGTGTTTTTTAAGGAATAGATTACAGGTAATTGTGATTGCTTACAAATGCTTGTAAATAGGAAACGTGCGTTTATAAACTTGTTAGCGGTAATTATGATAAAAGACACTTTAAATTAAAAAATATGAAAAACTACATTGACTTAAATCTTGGATTTGGAGACGCTGAGAATTATAAAAAAAGAGAAAATAAGGCTCTTCTTAATAAGTACTTTATTAAAACTGATGAACTTTATAACGTTTTAAATCCAAGCAAGTATTTTTTAATTGGTGACAAAGGAACAGGAAAAACCGCCTACTCGTTATTCCTTTCTAATAATGATTTTTCTAATACTTCATCATACCTTAATTATATAAGAGAGACAGAATACGTAAAATTTATTCAGTTAAAAAAAGAAAAACACTTAACTCTAACCGAATATACCAATATTTGGAAGGTGCTTATTTATTTGCTAATTGCACAGCAAATACAAAAAGGAGAAACAGACGCCACACTATTTTCAAAATTTTCAAAATTCAAGCCTCTTAAAGATTCGATCGATGCATTTTATAAATCAGCATTTTCACCTGAAATAATTTATGCATTAAATGTAATCGAAGAAACTAAAGAAGTTGCCGAATTATTAAATAAATTCTTCAAGATAGCTGGAGAAGATAAGCATAGTGAATCATTTACAGAAAGCAAGTTTCAGATTAACTTACTTTACATACAACGAAAATTTGAAGATGCATTGGGTTCTTTAAAATTAGAAAAAAATCACATTCTTTTTATTGATGGAATAGATATTCGCCCTAGAAATATAGAATTCGAGGATTATTTAGAATGTGTGAAAGGACTTGCAAATGCTGTATGGACACTTAACAATGACTTCTTTTCAAAAATTAAAGACTCAAAGGGCCGCCTTAAAGTTATGGTACTTGTAAGACCAGACATTTTTTCTCAACTCGGTCTACAAAATTTAAATAATAAAGTGCGAGACAATAGTGTTCTTTTGGACTGGAAAACAACCTATCCTTTATATAAGACATCTTCTTTATTCAAACTAGCTGACAATATTTTAAATTCGCAGCAAGAAGAATTCAAAGAATTAGGCTATTGTTGGAATTACTATTTCCCCTTTAGACCCAAAGTTTATGAAAAAATTGAAGATTCCTTTGTGTCATTTTTACGTTTTTCGATGTTTAGGCCACGTGATATAGTAACTATGATGTCAATACTGCAAGAGAATTTAAAGGAAGACAAGCAACGAAAATTACCAGTAATCGACCAATTAGATTTTGAGAACGCAGAATTCAGAAAAAAATATTCAGACTATTTACTTGGAGAAATAAAAGATTATCTAGCATTTTATCATTCAGACAAAGACTATGAATTATTCTTGAAATTTTTTGAGTATTTAAATGGGAAAGCTCATTTCACTTACGATGAGTTTATGTTTTGTTATGAGCAATTTGCACAACATATAGAAAAAAATAATATTGAAACTCCGATCTTTTTTGAATCAAGTGATAACTTTCTTCAGTTCTTGTTCGACTTAAATATTATTTGCTACGTTGAACAAACAGAAGATTATGAACCTCATATTCATTGGTCGTTTAGAGAAAGGACATATTCAAACATTAATCCTAAAGTTAAAGAAGGTGTAAAATATTCTATTCATTATGGACTTCAAAAAGCATTTAATACTGGGAAATCATTTGCAAGAAGAACAATAAAACAACCTACTAGACGAATTGACAAAAAATAACTACCGCTAACTGGCGTTTGGCAAAACAGCGTGCTCAGTGCTTAAATGAAGCTTTGTGCTTCGTATCTAGTTCAGTGCTGGTAGACAGTTTAGTGCTTCGAAATCCGCTTCTTCGCCAAATGTCAAACCGATAGCCCCCCATGACAACAAAAAAAACTCTTTTTCTGTTTTTATTTCTCATCTTCCAATTACACTTTTATGTCCATGGTCAGCCATTAGATCCATTAACAAAAATTGAAAATTTCGGAAACAATCCGGGGAATTTAAAAATGTTCATTCATGCTAAATCCCAAAAGGATACAAGTAAACTACCTCTTGTTATTGTTTTACATGGCTGTGGTCAAAATGCAAATGATGTAGCTGAATTAACAGGATGGAATAAATTAGCAGACCTTAATAATTTTATAGTGTTGTATCCACAACAAAAATTATTGAACAACCCCAACCTCTGTTTTAATTGGTTTTACAATCATGATATAGAAAAAAACGAGGGTGAAGGGGAGTCCATTTTCCAAATGATCTCGTACGCCAAAAAGCACTATCCTATTGATAGCAACAGGATCTACATTACAGGACTTTCAGCAGGTGCAGCAATGAGTGTGGTATTGACTGCCACACATCCTGAACTATTTAAGGCTGGAGCCATCTTTGCAGGTGGAGCATACAAAATGGCTACAAATCCAATAGATGGAATCAAAGCAATGCTTGGTAAAAAATATATTCCCAAAGAAAAATTAGTTGAAGAGGTTAAAAAACAAAATCCAAAATTTATAGGACAATACCCTGCCTTAATAGTTTACCAGGGTTTGAACGACCCAATAGTAAATTACAAAAGCGCATCTTTACTAATTAACCAATGGACAGGAATAAATAAATCTGATACTATTCCAGATAAAACAGAACGTTCATTTATGGGGATCAAAGATATTACCAGAACCGAATATTCTGACTCTATGGGAAGAACAACCGTTATATTTTATGAGGTAAATGATCTTGGCCATCGGTTAATGATAAAGCCGGGCAAAAAAGAAAATGAAGGAGGACAAACAGGAATGTTTGGCGTTAATAAAAACTTTCACTCCACTTACCAAACAGCAAAGGAATTTGGAATACTAAAAAAACCATAAGCCGAGTAACTTAGTCCCTTATAAACCCACGCGCTTTCTCGACTCCGCTCGAAATGACAACGCGAGTGGGTATTTCGAGCGGAGTAGATAATTTGATGGAGGGAATGAATCAAAAAAAATTGAATACCTAATTCCTATTATCTTTACACTATGCAACCAACGATCACCTATCCACAATATCGAAAATACCCTCATGAACGAACGTATTTTAAGATCATTTCCAAAGACGAATGGGAAGAAATTCAAGTGATGGGAAGTAAACTCAGTATTCAGCAATTTAAAGTTGCCATTTTTCCGGACCGTAATTATATTTATGATCTCACTTTTGATTATGAAAAAAATTGGGTGAAAATAAATGAAGAAGAATATGAAAGTGTTAAGAAAAAAATGACCGGCACTGTTTGATACACCTTATAATTTAGTTTGTCTATAATGTCTCCTTTCAAAAAAAATAAACCGCAAAGTTCGCAAAGAAATTCGCTAAGATCGCTAAGAATACAGTAAAATAAATGCTTTGTGAACTTTGCGGATTTTTAACTTTGCGTTCTTTGCGGTTAACATTGCCTCTATGGGTAGCCACTATTTACTCCCTGTTTTTAGTATCAATCACAATGGTCACCGGTCCGTCATTCAACAATTCGACTTTCATATCGGTCCCAAACTGTCCTGTTTGTATTGGTTTCCCTAAATCAATTTCCAACTGATCTATCATTTTTTCATAAAGAGGAATTGCAATTTCCGGTTTGGAT
>JAZKBX010000255.1:0-2017 GCA_040388455.1 Bacteroidota bacterium | reverse complement strand
GTTTTTGATAAGTGTAAACGGAATAAGATCAACTCTTTTTGCTCTTCTTTTAAGATCGAAACATCGTGATAATACTGACTGAATTCTTTCGCCAGATCATATATGTAATTAGCGATCAATGCAGGGCTATACTCTGCAGCAGCCTGGTTTAACGTAGTGTTGAAACTATAGAGTTTTATGATCAGCTCTTTTTCTTTGGTCAGCAAATTAGCGGGAGATGAGAACGAATCGGTAAACTCAAACCCTGACAGATCCTTCGCTTTGCGCAGCAATGCTTGTATCCTAACATAGTTAAATTGAATAAAAGGAGCGGTATTGCCATTAAAATCAATAGATTCGGCAGGGTTGAAAAGCATTTTCTTTTTCGGGTCCACTTTCAGCATAAAATATTTTAATGCCCCCAAACCTATTGTACGATATAATTTTTCAGCATCTTCGTTACTCAGGTCTGTTGCTTTTCCAAGCTCTTTGGAGGTTACAGCAGCGGTATCGATCATCTCCTGCATTAATTCATCAGCGTCAACAACAGTTCCTTCACGCGATTTCATTTTACCAGCAGGCAACTCCACCATTCCGTATGACAAATGATATAAACCTTCTGCCCATTTGTAACCGAGCTTACTTAGTATGAGAAACAATACTTTAAAATGATAATCCTGCTCATTGGCAACTGTGTAGATCAGTTTGTTAAAATGTTCTTCTTCGGCACGCTGCACAGCTGTTCCAAGATCCTGTGTCATATATACAGAAGTACCATCGGCACGTAACAAAGTTTTTTCATCCAAACCATCAGCAGTCAGATCGATGTAAACCGAATTGTCAGACCTGCGTTTTAAAATATTTTTTGACAACCCTACTTCAATAATATTTTTACCTAATAAGTACGTTTGGCTTTCGTAATAGATTATATCGAAATCAACTCCCATCATTTTGTAAGTAGACTCAAAACCCTTGTATACCCAGCTATTCATCATCCCCCATAGCTCCATGGTACCTTTATCAGCAGCTTCCCATTTGAAAAGCATTTGCTGTGCTTCCTGCATCAATGGAGCTTGCTTTTCGGCATCCTCTTTTGTTTTCCCTTGTTTAACAAGGTTTGCAATTTCCTCTTTATAATGTTTATCAAATTCTACATAATATTTACCAACCAGGTGATCACCTTTAATACCAGTAGATTCAGGTGTTTCGCCATTACCCCATTTTTGCCAGGCCAACATGGATTTGCAAATATGAATGCCACGGTCATTTACAATATTTGTTTTTATTACCTTATTTCCGGCTGCTTTTAAGATCTCAGAAACCGAATAGCCCAACAAGTTGTTACGCACATGACCAAGGTGCAATGGTTTATTGGTGTTTGGTGAGGAATATTCAACCATAACGGTTGGAGCATCGGTTGGTAATGTTTGATTAATAAAAGGCTTCCCGTGGATCGACTCAAAATAATTCAACCAAAAAGAATCAGCAATAACAATATTTAAAAACCCTTTTATAACGTTAAAATCAGCTACTTCGAGTACATTTATTTTAAGAAAATTTCCAATTTCGGTAGCGGTTTCTTCGGGTTTCTTTTTTGAAATTTTCAGGAAGTTAAAAACTACTAATGTAAGATCGCCTTCAAAATCGGGATTTGTTTTTTCGAATACAATTTTTTCTATCGTAGCACCATAAAGCGATTGCAAGGCTTCAATTGTTTTTTCAGAAAGTTTTTTTTCAATATTCATGTGGAGGCAATTTAACAATTTAGCAATTTGACAGTAGGCAATTAAACAAACGCACCTTTGCTAATTTAGCAATTGGGCAATTTTACAATAGGCAATTTTAACAAAACATATCGGTACTAATTTAGCAATTTGGCAATTTTACATTAGGCAATTAAACAAACGTAACTTTGCTAATTTAACAATTTTACAATAGGCAATAAACAACAAACTGCTAATGACAAATAACCAATGAACCAACTTCAAAACAAACCTTCATCCGCAAAACTATAAAAACCATTATCGGTAATTATCAA
>JAZKBX010000254.1:0-5496 GCA_040388455.1 Bacteroidota bacterium | reverse complement strand
TCCTGGATATACCGAAAACACATATTTTCCACTTATAGGATTTGCATTTTTTGAATCTATTTTCTCATTTGTTTTCTCATCTATTATAGATACAAGCGCATCGATATCTTTTTTCAATGTATCACTTGTTGATATCACACCTTTAACAACGGATGGTTGATCTTCAACATCATTAAATATTACTTTGTAAATATCAAGATCTCCGAAACCTTCTTTTCTCACCGCTGCGATATAACCATCCCGTTTATTCGCTGCCAAAGTAAATTCGAGGTTTTCTTCAGGAGTATTTATAGGATACCCCATATTTACTGCCGGCCCGAAAGTTTGAGTTTCCGTATCAAATTTAGATGTGAAAATATCAGAACCTCCCATACTTGAATGTCCTTCGGAAGCAAAATATAAAACCTTATTTTTTTCATCATACACCGGAAAAGCTTCCTTGTATTTAGTATTTACATTAGGCCCAAGATTAATAGGATTACCCCATTCTCCTACAGGAAGTTTTTTGAACATATATAGATCCGTTTCTCCTAAACCGGCAGGTCTGTCACTTGAAACAATAAGCATATTTCCATCTTCTGTGATACATCCTTCCAATTCAAGCTCAAGAGTATTAACAGGCTCAATGAAACCAACAGGTCTCGGAAAAGCTTTGTTTTTCATTGTTGTCATAAAAAGATCTCCCGAAGCGGTTTCATTATCCATATATACGATCATTCTTTTTCCATCAGGAGTAACATAAACACACTGTTCGTCTTCTGCCGAATTAATAGTAGGACCAATACTTTTAGGTTTTGACCACTGTCCGGCAACAACTTTTGAAAAATAAATATCAGAAGTGAAATATCCCTGCCAGCTTTTTAATTTTTGTGAGCGGCCTTCTCTGCGGGTTGTATAATACAGTGTGGATTGATCTTGCGTTACAAAAGGATAATAATCAGGGAACTTTGAATTGATCTCTTTCCCTAAATTTTCGAATGTTACATTCACCGGTGTTTTTACAAATGTTTTGGCATTTTCACAATTCTCAATGTAACGATCTATTTCTTCAAACTTTTTGATCTTCGTTTTGTATTCATTAAAAAATTTAATTGCATCATCAAATTTATAACCGTGCATATACGCTAATCCCATATATAAAAGCAATTCATCTTTATATCCTCCCTTATTATACACAAATTCTAAATAGGGGATTGCTTTTGATTTGTCGTCATTGATGGCGAGGTAACAAAAACCAATCTGGAAATTAATTTCCGGATCCGTTTTTTTACTCTTATAAAGTTTTAGGTATTCTTCAAGTGCATGGTTATAATCTTGTTCGGCTAAATAATCTTTTGCAGTTAATTTTTCAGCAGGCTGTGCATATGAATAAATACAGATCAAACTGAATAAAAAAACAAGTAGAGTGGAATGGAGTTTATGCATTTTTTTGTCGTGCAGAAAAATTAATCAATTATACATTTTTGCAGTATGCAAGTTACTAAATATATAGCCAATTGCATACTGCAAAAATGTATAATTGATTTTTTTTATGAATTGATCAGCTCAAGGTGCTGATATATCTCACCAAGGTGCGTTTTGCAATAGGAATGAAACTTTCGGTGAGGGGATATTCTTTTTGGCTGCTTATAGCAAAAACAGCAGGATTTGGTAACTGTGGTTTTTCTTTAATAAGTTGAATTTTTATACTCTCAAAAGTGTTAATGTAGGAATAGGCGAAGGAAGTAATAAAAGAAGTGTGTATGCCACGAAAATTCTCGTTGGCATGTTCAAAAAATGTGATGTTATATTGGTGCACAAAAGTTTCGTTTTGCTTTCCATCATTAATAA
The DNA here is from genome assembly GCA_040388455.1 of Bacteroidota bacterium. Classification (GTDB taxonomy): domain Bacteria; phylum Bacteroidota; class Bacteroidia; order 2-12-FULL-35-15; family 2-12-FULL-35-15; genus 2-12-FULL-35-15. The sequence continues at coordinate 3,666 of JAZKBX010000254.1, read as the reverse complement.
ACATATAACCTTCATTGGTGTTTAAGGGTGTTAAGCCAATAGGCTCAATTTGCATATTGCCCTCCATGGTGTTGTAAATATCTTTGCCTTCTTTTAAATGACTCTCCAATTGTGGAATTGAAAAATCTATGATATTTTCAATTTCAGAAAGCAGTTGATTGTCTTTTTCAATCGATTCGTAAATTAATTTTAGTTTTTCAAAATCTATTTTCGATAGCGATTTCCCAAACGATTCGCTCAGCTGTTGCTTGTTGTTTTTGATCGTGATCAGATTGTTGTAATGCGCAATCAGATCGCTTAAAGCGGGATATAATTTTTCATCTTTAAATTCTTGTTTTATTCCTTGCAAATAACCCAACAATTCATATTTTTTGTATTCGAAGTCAATTAGGTTTTCAACGATCCAGTTTTGGCTCAGCGCTTTCATGATTTAGTTTTTTCATTAAAACGAATGTTAAATAAAAAAGTTACATGATTCAGCTGTTTATCCCCCTGTCTATTTCTTTTTAGTAGTTGATTTAGTTTTTTTCTTTGCAGGCGCAGGGGCTTTCTTTTTTGTTTTTGCAGGTTTTTTTACTGGCTTTTTGGTTTTTTTTGCCGGAGCAGCCTTTGGTTTCACAGGCGTTTTTTTTAATTTTTCTTTAATAGAAAGAGCCTTTTCTTCATTTGTTTGAAGCAATATATTTTTTTCTGTTTCGATGATCTGATCTGTTTTGCCAATAATTATTTCTTGTTCAAAGTCAGCATAGCCCGGGCTTGAAGCAGCTAATATATAGATGCCCGGATATAGATCAAAAAAGTACTTACCACTTTGAGAGTTTACACTTTTCCCTTCCAGTTTTTTTCGTGTTTTTGCATCCAGTATGGATACTTCTACATCGATCTGGTTTTGTAAGGTGTCAGTTGCTAATATAGTACCTCTTACTATCGTTTTCAATGATTTTGCAGAATCTGTTTTGGAAACATCTTTAATTGAAGACGAAGCCCCCCCTGTTTTTTGAAGTGAAATGTTTTTTTCTATTTCAAAAACATAATCCGATTTATCAAACACATTTATTTCTTCTACAAAATCAGCGTGATCCGGGCTTGAAATTTTTAATACATATTTTCCCGGATCAACAACAAAAATGTATCGTCCACTTTGTGGATTTACTTTTTTTGAATCTACTACTTTATCAGTTTGTACATTTTTTACAGATATAGTTGCATTCATTTCTTTGTCTGCACCATCAGCTGACGACACTATACCTTTGAGTATTGTTGGCCGGCTTTCAATATCATTAAAAACTACTTTATACAGATCAAGATCTCCGAATCCTTCGTTCATCACCGCAGAAATATATCCATCACGATGGTTGTCTGAAGGGCTGAATACCATATCATCATTAGGAGTGTTGATGGGATAACCGATGTTTTCAGGTGGTTCAAATTTTTGAATTGTTGTGTCAAATTGGGATTTAAAAATATCAAAACCTCCCATATTGGTATGTCCTTCGGATGCAAAATATAAGGTTTGATTTTTTTCGTCATACATTGGAAAAGCTTCTTTGTATTTAGTGTTTATTTGCCGCCCTAAATTACTGGGTGCACCCCATTCCCCATTTGGGAGTTTATGAAATACATATAGATCAGTTTCTCCAAAGCCTCCCGATCTATCGCTAGAAATGATCAACATGTTTTCATCTTCTGTGATACAGCCTTCAAATTCGCGGAATTCAGTATTGATAGGTTCCACTAAAACAACAGGTGGCTGCTGAAGCAATTTTTGAAGAGGTACTGTGTAAATATCACCAGTAACATTTTCATTATCCTGAAAAATGATCATTTTTTTTCCATTCGGCATCACATAAACACATTGTTCGTTGGCATCTGAATTAACAACAGGTCCTAAGTTTTTTGGTTTTTTCCATTGTCCTTCTTTTGCTTCCGAAACATATATATCTGAAGTGAAATAACCTTGTGAGTTTATTGATTTAAGAGGGTTTTCTTCCCTGCGGGATGAAAAGTACAGTGTTCCCTGGCTTTGGGTAATGAAAGGATAAAAATCCTCATATTTTGAATTCACTTCTTTTCCTAAATTTTCGAATGTTACATTCACAGGTATTTTAACCAATTCCTTTGCACTTTCACAATTCTCAATATAATGCTCAATAAGACTGAAGTTACCCGTTGTGATCTTTTTTTGATAATCAATTTTTCCGCTTTGGAGGTCCTCATAATAGTTTTCTACCAGTTCTGCTTTTTTAGATGAAATTAATTTCTGGTAGCTATCAAAATAGGTAAGTGCTTCGTCAAACTTATACGCATACATATAAGCAAGTCCCAGATTTAACAGCAGATCATCTTTATAATCCCCTTTGTTATAAACAAATTCGAGGTAGGGAATTGCTTTCGATCTATCATCGTTTATATGGAGATAACAGAACCCGATATTATAATTAATTTCAAGGTCGTCTTTTTTATTTTCGTATTCCTCCAGATATTTTTTAAGCGCCTTGCCATAATGTTTGGCATCAAAATATTGTTTTGCACTTGTATTTACAGCGTTTTGCGCATTCGAATAATTAATTCCAAGGATTACAACTGCAATAATTGTTAAATAGAATTTAAGCATTTTCTTTTCGATGAACTGTTTGTTAGCGTATTCATAGCTCTTTCATGGCTAATGCTGCGTTAGGGATTGCAGCGTAAATCCTTTTCTGTTTAGAAAAGATTGAAGCGTAAAGCCCGACCTTTCTTTTTTAAGAAAGGAACGCCCAATGAGTAAAATTAATAATTCTTCTTTTAAGGAAGTTGTAAATCTATTTTAATAGAAAATAAAATTTAAAACTTCAAAAAAATATTATCCCGCCCAGCCTTCTCTATCTAAACTTCGATATTGAATAGCTTCCGCCAAATGATTTGTTTCAATTTTTTCAATTCCATCCAGATCAGCAATCGTGCGTGCTACTTTTAAGATACGATCGTACGCACGAGCTGATAATCCTAACTTTTCCATTGCAGTTTTTAACAATTGATTACCGGCTTCATCAATTTTACAAATATCTCGCAATTGTTTCGAACTCATTTGTGCATTACAGTGTACCCCATCATTATTTACATAACGCTTCTCCTGCACTTCGCGTGCCTGAATGACTCGCTCTCTAACAATCGTACTCTTTTCAGATAAACGTTCAGCAGCCAGTTCATTATAGGATACAGGGGTTACTTCAACATGGATATCTATTCGATCTAATAATGGCCCGGATATTTTATTCAGGTATTTTTGTACGGTGCCCGGAGGACAAACACAATCTTTTTCAGGATGGTTGTAATATCCGCAAGGACAAGGGTTCATGGCAGCTACCAACATAAAACTTGCAGGGTACTCCACCGAAAATTTTGCGCGGGAAATAGTTACCACCCTGTCTTCTAAAGGTTGGCGCATTACTTCCAAAACAGTGCGTTTAAATTCAGGCAATTCATCTAAAAATAAAACACCATTATGTGCCAATGAAATTTCGCCCGGTTGTGGTACACTCCCCCCTCCGACTAAAGCGATATCCGAGATGGTGTGGTGAGGCGAACGAAACGGACGAGTGGAAACGAGCCCTACATTTTTCCCCATCTTGCCTGCAACACTATGGATCTTTGTAGTTTCAAGTGCTTCATGTAAATTCATCGGTG
>JAZKBX010000253.1:0-3935 GCA_040388455.1 Bacteroidota bacterium | reverse complement strand
CAATATTATTGCTGGTAGATATTGTTATTTTATATTCAAATAATAATGGCCTTTTCGGCAGACGCAATACATTGGATAAATTATCAAATGGTGATGACAATTTAATACAAATCGTTTTAGAAAACCGTTACTTGTTTCCGGCACGGTTAACTGTAATTGATGAAATTCCTTTTCAATTTCAAGCACGGGATACTGAATTTAATTTAACTATTGAATCGGGGAAGAATAAAACAGTTGAGTATGTTGTCCACCCTGTTAAACGTGGCGAATATAGCTTTGGCGCATTGAATATATTTGTAAGAAGTCCGATCGGATTTATTCAAAAACGTTATCGCTTTTCCCAAGATATGATGGTACCTGTATATCCATCATTTTTACAAATGCGCAAATATGAATTACTTGCCATATCCAATAACCTTACGAATTCAGGAATAAAAAAAATACGCAAAACAGGCAGCAATGCAGAGTTCGATCAAATTAAAGAATACGTTTACGGTGATGATTACCGAACCATAAATTGGAAAGCAACAGCACGAAAAAATAAGTTGATGATCAATCAGTTCCAGGATGAAAAATCGCAACAAGTTTATTCTGTTATTGATATGGGCCGTGTAATGAAAATGCCATTTGAAGGCCTGAGTTTACTGGACTATGCAATTAATTCAAGCCTGGTTATTTCAAATATTGCAATGCTGAAACAGGATAAAGCAGGTATTATTACCTTTTCGCACAAGGTGCAATCTGTTTTACTTGCAGAGCGAAGGAGTGCACAACTGCAAAAAATTTTAGAATTACTTTACAATCAAAAAACAGGCTACCTGGAAAGTGATTTTGAAAAATTATATATCAATATAAAAACAAAAGTAAATCAACGTAGTTTATTATTGCTTTATACCAACTTTGAGAGTTTGTCAGGCTTACAGCGCCAACTAAAATATTTGCGCAGGTTGGCGAAAGATCATTTATTAGTTGTGATATTTTTCGAGAACACCGAATTGCAAGCATTTATGGATAAACCCGCTGTAACTACTGAAGAAGTGTATAATAAAACGATTGCTGAAAAATTTATTTACGAAAAGAAACTGATCGTAAAAGAACTTGAGAGATATGGAATTCATTGCATTTTAACAGATCCGAAAAAACTTTCTGTAAATACAATTAATAAATATCTGGAGTTGAAGGCTAGAGGGTTGATATAGTTGATTTTTTTGGAAAATATGTAAGAAGAAAAAAACAATTTTTTCTTGAAAACTTTAAAAGAAATGTCCTGAAGAAGCCTTCAGGACATTATTATTTTATTTGACATTTTTTACAATAAATACCGGTCGAAAACCAATAAATGGAGAAGCTTCAATAATTCCCTCATATTCATCCTCTGCATTTATTTTTACATGATTACAATCGCTTTTCCAACTACCACCTTTTGTACCTGCCTTCTTAGTTTTACTATTACAAATCATTTCGGCAACATTCCCACTCATATTATAAAGTCCATAATTATTAGGATTATAACTTACTGAAGGGGCTATGATCATTTCACCTTTAGTCATTGCCCCAGCAGTGGTAATACCTTCACTAATTTTGACCAAACATTCATCTACTGCCCTAATTTCAAATTTGGACGTATTGGTAGAGAAATTGCATAAAAAACATCCTTTGGCATTTTGTATTCCTGTTGTTTGAGCAGTTTGCCATGGATAGATTGCACCTTCCAAACCTCCTTGTGCAGCGTAAATCCATTCAGTATCAAAGGGTAATCGAACATCAAAAATTTGTTCATTCGCTTTTTTATTTTGCCCATCCATTTCTTCCTTAAGCCATTTACAATATAATAATGCTGCCTCGCGTGAAATATTTACAACAGGATATTCATCATAAACCGGTTTCCAAAAATAATTATTCGGATCTAAAAAGGTTTTACCTTCAATAAACCGTTTAGTAGTATCTGGTAAAGCTTTTAAATAATCTTCCATTCTATTTTGAATCAACAAATCATTAATAAATGTCCTATATTTTTTATTAGTGACTTCTAATTGCGAAATGTAAAATTCATCTAGTAAAACCGACTCACCATTGTGATTTAAGGTTCCTTTTGGAATCTTCAAACATCCATACAAATGCCTGATGATCTTACCCTTATATTTATTGTTTTCTTTAATTTCTTTTGGTGTAAGAATAGGAACATAATGATACGGATCTGAATTTTCATAACTGGCTAAGTTTTCCTCTGGAAAATGTTTCGGTCCTTCATCAAATTTTCCTGCTGTCTCGTTTTCAACTGAAGCCATTATTTCCTTTGGCCAAACCTTACTTTCCGACTTAAGAGGAATAACATCACTAACATTTTCATTGCTTGTATCAATTTCACTTAATTGATTTTGATGAAATTTTTGAGGCGCATTATTATTGGATACAGTATTTGAAAGAGGTTGACCCGTTATTTTAACGTCAGGACTAAAGTTGTTCTTAATCATTAAGAAACATAATATTATCAAAACCAATCCCAACGCTCCAAGCATCCATTTTTTTAAAATGTTACTTGAGAATTTATTGTTAAGTTTAGTGATCAGTTCTTGTTCTCTGTGCAACGAAGGCGCTAATAAAGGCTCGTTTGCAAATGCAATTTTTGCTTCCATTTCGATTAGATTTTTAGTTAATAAATCGTCCTCGTTCTGTTCTAAAAGGCGCCTTTTTAGCAGTTCGCGGATTTCTTTGTCTGTGATATTTGAATTATAATTGCTCATTGAGTTTTTTTGTAATTTGATCTTTCAATCGTTGATAATATACTTTCAATTGATTTTCGGGTTTGTCTATATATTTTGCTATTTCTGAATATGCTCTTCCTTCACTGCGCATAAGCAAAAGCATTCGCTGCCAATCTTCCATTTTCTCAAGCTCTTCATTCAATGCTGTCAATTTTATATTTTCAACAACTTCTGTAACAACGGGCTGTGCTTTGTTTTGTAATTCCATACTATCTATATCAGATACAGGGAAATTTTCTGCCGCCTTTTTTGTATCCCGATAATGATTCCGTAAATAATTAATGAAAATTTTAAAAATAAACGATGCAAATTTTTCTTCAGTTTCAAACTCATACTTTTTATAGGAGTCTATCACCTTGTATAAGGTTTTATAAATAAGGTCCCAAGCTTCATCCTCACCTAAATTCCATGTATGAATGGCGTATGAATAAAGTTTTCTCCCATAACGTTTATAGGTTTCAGCTATAAATTCGTTTCTACTTAAATTAATTAGTTTATATGTTTCCAGAACCTTTGTATTCACAATTTTATTTTTTTCTTTAATTGCCCCTTATTAAGTAAAACACAAACTGGTAACAGCGTTATATTTTTAATGGTCGCTTACTTAATATAACACAAGTTGGTAACAGTTATTTTAATAGAAATTAAAATTTAGAGGTAAATTACGGATATTACTGCTTTAAATACCTGAATGAAATTCAAAATACTTATTTTTGAAACTATCAAACAAACATGTGGCTCTCGCTCACTATTTTAACGAATGGATTTCGAAAATAAACCAAAAAAGAAACTTACGCCTGCTCAGGCATTGATCAGAGCGCAACTGGCTTGCGCCTATCAGGAACGTTGCCATCAGGAGATGCGTAATAAACTTTATGAATGGGGACTTTATCCTGATGCCGTAGAAAACATCCTTGCAAATTTAATAACAGAAAACTTTTTAAATGAGGAACGATTTGCAAAAGCTTATGCCGGAGGAAAATTCAGAATAAAAAAATGGGGAAGAATAAAAATAAAAATAGAATTAAGAAAACGAAAACTCTCCGACTATTGTATTAAAAAGGGAATGCTGGAGATCGATGATAAAGACTATATAAAAACTTTAAAACAAATAATTGCAAAAAAATCAAAAGAAATTAAAGGGGGAAGCCTGCAGGTCCGCAACTATAA
>JAZKBX010000252.1:3793-8877 GCA_040388455.1 Bacteroidota bacterium | reverse complement strand
GAGTAGTTGTTTTTCATATTTGCAGTATTAAAAATTTTAAAAATAAAAATACTAAAAATTTCCCAACAATAACAGTTGCACTTACGTGAGAATCACAAAAAGGTTACAAAAATTTCGTGTTTAACACTTAAAACAGAGAGAGTTAAGCGTGTGGCTCTCTTGAAATCAATGCTATACTTAGATATGTCCTTTACTGGTTTTTTTATTGAATTTATTAACAAGGCATGAAACAAGTTCAGCATGACAGCGCTTTTTAATAATCATCTTGTTGGCGCTTTGGCAGAAGAAAATTAATTATCCTATTATCTCTTTTAAATTTTTCCTGATCGTATTCGCCAATTCATCAGTAGGAAGGTCATTTCTTTCCATACCAAAAGGGTCTTCGATCTCTTCGGCAAGTAATTCCAGGCTGCCAAAAGCATAAAACACAAATAGTACAATAGGGATAGTGGCCCATTTCAGGTCATGTATTAAACCCAGGGGAAGTGTAATGATGTATAAAAAAATGATGCGTTTAATGAAGGAACTGTATGAATAAGGGATCGGTGTTTTTTTTATGCGTTCACAGGCACCAACAACATTGGTAAAGGAGCGCAATTCATCGTTTAACACAATAAATTTTTCTTCAGAAATTAATTTCTGTTTAACTAATTTGTCCGCTTCAATGTACAGTTGTTGGGCAATTTTATTAGGAGTATGGTTAGTTTGTTTCAGGTCAATAATATGAAGGTTGGGATGTTCTTCTAATCCTTCTTCCTTAAAACCTCCTCTTAAATGGTCTTTCAAAGCAACTGCATAATTGCTTATTAATATCCTGAAATTATTTTTTAATTCCTTTTGATCCTCCGGTAAAAAAGCATTGATCTTCAACATTAAATTTCTGCTGTTATTTACCAGATCGCCCCATAATTTTCTGCCTTCCCACCACCTGTCGTAAGCTGTATTGGTTCGGAATACCAGTAACAATGAAATTACAAAGCCCAGTAAGGAATGCATTACTGTGGTGCTTCGAAAAGTAATAAGATGCATTTCAACATCCACATAACATAAAATTGAAGATAGAACAGTAAGTCCTCCCATAGCAGGCATAAGCAACCTGAATGTATCACTTTTGTGAAAATTAAAAATAAGACTGAACCAATCTTTGGGGTTATATGCTTTCATGGATATTCTTACTATTCATTTAACTTATAAAAAGAAAATACCCAACGAATTTCGAAGGGTATTTTCCTGACTCTTGATCCTATGATCTTTAAATCTATAACTACGCTTTCACATTTGCACGTATAATATTTAAAGCACCTCCGGCTTTAAACCATTCTATTTGCTGCTCATTGTAAGTATGATTTACTTTAAATTCATCTTTAGTTCCATCAGCATGATTTAATACTAAAGTTAAAGGAACATTTGGTGCAAAGGATGTTAAACCAATGATATCGATTGAATCATCTTCTTTAATTTTATCATAATCCGCTTTGTCGGCAAATGTTAATCCCAACATCCCTTGTTTTTTAAGGTTTGTTTCGTGAATTCGTGCGAATGATTTCACCAATACTGCACGTACACCCAGGAAGCGTGGCTCCATAGCTGCATGCTCGCGGGAAGATCCTTCACCGTAATTTTCATCACCTACTACAATTGAACCTACACCTTTAGCTTTGTATGCACGTTGAACAGCCGGAACAGCGCCATATTCACCGGTAAATTGATTTTTAACAGTGTCGGTTTTTTCATTGAAATAATTCAAAGCACCGATCAGCATGTTATTAGAAATATTATCTAAATGCCCGCGGTATTTTAACCATGGGCCTGCCATTGAAATATGGTCGGTGGTACATTTACCTTTTGCTTTGATCAGCAATTTTAATCCTTTCAAGTCATAGCCTTCCCATGCAGTAAAAGGATCCAAAAGTTGTAAACGATCAGAGGTAGGTGATACTAATATACTTACTGAACTTCCGTCTTTTGCGGGAGCCTGGTAACCTGCATCTTCAACAGAAAAGCCTTTTACAGGCATTTCAATTCCTTCAGGCTCCTTTAATTTGATTTTATCTCCTTTTTCATTGGTTAAAAAATCTGTTAAAGGATTAAAAGTTAAGTCACCTGCAAGTGCAAGAGCAGTAACTATTTCAGGGGATGCAACAAACGCGTGTGTATTCGGATTACCGTCATTACGTTTGGCGAAATTTCTGTTGAAGGATGTAATAATTGAATTTGATTTATTAGGGTCGTTGGTATGACGTGCCCACTGGCCGATACAAGGGCCACATGCATTTGCAAGAACTACTCCGCCCATTTTTTCAAATGTAGTAAGATAGCCATCGCGCTCAACAGTATAACGTACCAATTCCGATCCAGGAGTTATCGTGTATTCCGAAATTGTTTTGAAACCTGCATCCACCGCTTGTTTTGCAACAGAAGCTGCTCTGGTAATATCTTCGTAAGAAGAATTAGTACATGAACCGATCAAACCAACTTCTAATTTAGATGGCCATCCATTTTCTTTTACTGCTTGTGCAAATTTTGAAATTGGCCAAGCCAAATCCGGTGTGAAAGGACCGTTAATATGTGGTTCCAATTCCGAAAGGTTAATTTCAATTACCTCATCAAAATAAGAAGCAGGTGATTCATACACTTCTTTATCACCACGTAAATGTTCTGTAACTGTATCAGCAGCATCTGCAATATCGGCTCTGCTCGTACCTTTTAGGTAGTCGGCCATTTTACTATCGTAACAAAATAGGGAAGTGGTTGCACCAATTTCTGCGCCCATGTTGCATATCGTTCCTTTACCTGTACAAGATAATGAATCTGCACCGGGCCCGAAATATTCAAGGATTGCATTCGTTCCCCCTTTTACGGTAAGGATCCCAGCAACTTTCAGGATAATATCTTTTGAGGAAGTCCAGCCGCTTAATTTACCGGTTAGTTTTACACCGATCAGCTTAGGAAATTTTAATTCCCATGGAAGGCCTGCCATCACATCACATGCATCTGCACCACCAACACCAATTGCGATCATACCAAGGCCACCTGCATTTACAGTGTGTGAATCGGTACCGATCATTAATCCTCCGGGGAAAGCATAATTCTCCAATATCACCTGGTGGATAATACCTGCACCAGGCTTCCAGAATCCAATGCCATATTTGTTAGAAACAGAAGCCAGGAAATCAAATACTTCTTTGTTTTTATCAAGGGCTTCGTTCAAATCTTGCACCGCACCTACTTTTGCCTGGATCAAGTGATCGCAATGAACAGTGGAAGGTACAGCAACTTTAGGTCTGCCTGCTTGCATAAACTGTAACAAAGCCATTTGTGCAGTTGCATCCTGCATAGCAACACGATCAGGATTAAAATCAACATAGGATTTCTGACGCTCAAAAGGTCTGGCCGGAAATGCTTCCGCAAGGTGGGCGTAAAGAATTTTTTCAGTTAGTGTAAGCGGACGGTTTAATAATTTACGTGCAGCTTCAACTTTAGCAGGCAATTTCTCATAAAGAGCCTTAATCATTTCAATATCAAATGCCATAGTTAAGAAAATTTTGATTTATATATTTGTTGTTTGTTAATTGCTAATTGACACATTTTTAAAAAGAAACATAATTTTAAGCATCAAAGATATGCTATTGTTGTAATTTAAGGACAGCTTTACCTAAAAAATATCATCTTTTACCAACCTTGTTGTTGTTTTTTATCTGTACCGATTAGTTTTGCTATTTTTGTAGTCCTACACAATTACATTTAATGGCTTCAAATATTAAGGAAAATATTAGAATATCACTTGGCTCGATCCGGGCTCAGCTATTGCGAACCACACTTACTGTCTTAATTATCTCTATTGGAATTATGGCTTTGGTTGGGATCTTAACAGCCATTGATGCCATTAAATCATCTATCAACAGCAATTTCACCAATATGGGTGCAAACACGTTTACCATCCGTAATCGTGAAATGAAGTTACGTATTGGCCAAAACGGCAAAAAACCAAAAAGATTCAAAAACATCACGTATGATGAAGCGGTGCGTTTTAGTAAAGAGTATTCATTTCCTGCAAAGCCTTCTGTTTCAACAATGGCAGCTGGTGCAGGTACTATGAAATATGCATCAAAAAAAACAAACCCGAATATACGTGTATTTGGAGGGGATGAAAATTATATGGCTACTTCCGGTTATGAACTGGAGCGTGGACGGAATTTTTCTGCACAAGAGGTTCTTTACGGCAGTCATGTGGTAATATTAGGTAAAGAGGTGGTTGAAGCTTTGTTTAATAAAAAAGATGAGCCCATTGATAAGGTGGTAACAATAGGGAGTGGCAAATACAAAGTAATAGGTGTATTAAAATCAAAAGGAAATAGTGCAGGTTTTGGTGGTGATAAAGTAGGGATATTGACACTAAACAATGTTCGTCAGTATTTTTCAATGCCCAATATGACCTACACAATAAATGTTCTTACCAGTAGTTCGATGCAGATGGATGCCGCGATTAATGAAGCTATTGGCACTTTCAGAGTGGTTAGAAAAGTACGAATTGGAGAAGACAATAATTTTGAAATAACAAAAAGTGACAACCTTGCAAATATGCTGATTGGTTTGATTGGGAAGGCCACCACTGGCGCAACGATCATAGGAATTATTACGCTACTGGGCGCAGCCATTGGTTTAATGAATATAATGCTTGTTTCGGTAACTGAGCGTACCCGGGAAATCGGTATCAGAAAAGCTGTTGGAGCAACAAAAACAGCTATTCGCGGCCAGTTTTTGGTAGAAGCAATTGTAATTTGTCAGATAGGTGGATTATTGGGGATTATTCTTGGAATGCTTATCGGTAATCTTATTTCTTACCAGTTAGGGGTTGGGTTTGTAATTCCCTGGGTATGGATCATCAGCGGGATCGTACTATGTATGTTTGTTGGTTTATTTGCCGGATTGTACCCTGCTATCAAAGCTTCAAAACTGGATCCTATTGATGCGTTGAGGTTTGAATAGGATAGTTGATAGTTGTTGGTTGTTAGTTGATAGTTTGTAATTCTGTTAGGAAGAAACTAGAAGCAAGAAACAAGAAACAAGAAACAAGAAACAAG
>JAZKBX010000252.1:0-3693 GCA_040388455.1 Bacteroidota bacterium | reverse complement strand
CAAGAAACAAGAAACAAGAAACAAGAAACAAGCGTCAAGAAACAAGAACCAAGAACCAAGAACCAAGAACTAACAACTAACAACTAACAACTAACGTAACAACGTAACATCACCACTTTTGAAATGTTCTTTTCCGTCATTCAGCTTAATGTATGCTTTCCAAACGTAAACCCCTTGTTCAGATAAATTTCCTTTATAGTAACCGTCCCAACCTTTGTTGATATCAAGGGATTCAAAAACCTGTTCGCCCCAGCGGTTAAAAATTTCAAAACTAAAATCAACAACCCCTGCAGTATATGGAAAAAACACATCATTGCTTGTGCTTAACAGAGAATAAGTACCTCCTGAAGCCGCATCAGCGTTAGGAGTAAAGGCATTAGGGAAAACCACATCGGCCTTCGTGATAATTGTATTGTAGGTAGTATCGGGGCATCCAAATTGAGTTATTGCAACAAGTTGAATTTCGAACGTTCCAACTAAGGTATACAAATGTTGGGGATCCACTAGTGTGGATGAATTCCCATCTCCAAAATCCCAAATGTAGGTAGCCGCTCCCACTGATTGGTTCGTACATATTGTTGCATCGTATGGCAGGTCAAAACTGGTGGCATTAACTGAGAAAGCTGCTATTGGGTCGGGGTGGGCCGTTACAATTAATGCAGAGTCGGAATTGTCGTTTGAACAACCACCAAAAGTTGAGATTGCTAACGTTACGGGATAAGCTCCTGCACTTGAAAAAACATGGGTAGGATTTTGTAATGTTGAAGAGGTCCCGTCTCCAAAATTCCAGTTCCAGGAAGTAATTGTATCACCGGGAATGGTACCTGGAACTATAGAACCATCTGTAAAGTTAACCGTAAGCGGAATACAACCGGATGAGGTGTTTAAGTTTATGACCACCGTGGGTAGCACAGTTACCACAGTTATTTGTCCTGCCGGTGGAGCAGGTACCTGGCAGAAAGTTCCATCAGGAAGGTTACTCCCCAGAAGCAATGCCGGAGTTGCCACTATATCGGTAGAATAGGTGTGTTGTATAACAGGGTTGGCTGTTGTAATTACTGTTCCATCACCAAAATCCCAGGTATAGGATATGGCAGTACTGCTTACAGCAGTAAATGTAGCTATAAGAGGGGGACATCCTGTTGAAGGAGTAAAGGAAAATGTTCCTGTTGGTCCCGGAACAATAACGCTATTGGTTACTGTATCAGTACATCCTGCAATATTGGTTGTGACGAGTACAACGCTATAAGTTCCCGGAACTGTATATGCGTGAGTTGGGTTTTGTGTGCTCGCAGAAGCGCCATCTCCAAAGCTCCATTGCCATCCGGTAAGTGACAAACCGGTAGAATTATCGGTGTATTGCATGTTTGTGACGCCACAGCCTATTAATAGAACAGAATCGGTGAAGCTGGCTGTAGGGTGCTGAATACGTATTTGTTGTTGGATAGAACTGTCGCAGCCATTCAAATCAGTAACCTTTAAGGTAACTGTATAGAGGTTGTCGGAAGTATATGCATGCGTGGCAACGGGTCCTGTGCCTGTTGTGCCATCACCAAAATCCCAATCATACGTGGCCGGATTTGCCACATTGGTTCCGGTTGTATTAAAAACAACAAGTTCATCTCTGCAGGCAAAGGTATCAGCAACAAAGGCAGGAAAAGGAAAGGTAGGTTGAATATAAGCCAGTTTAGTCAAGGTTTTAACACAACCATTTTTATCTGTTACTGTCATCGTTACATCATAAAAACCAGGAACAGTATAGGTATGACTTGTTGATGATGTATTTACTGTCTGGCTTGCTGTACCATCACCAAAATCCCATGTCCATTGAACAAGAGCTGAATCTGAAACGGAAGCATCCGTTAAGGTTACCAGAAAAGGGGTACATCCTGAGGTAGTAACGGCATTAAAGTCGGGGGTGGGGCCGTACACTGTAATTACGCTGGTGGTACTATCCATACAGCCATTTACATCTGTGATTACCAGTTTCACTGTATCCAATTGAGGAAGTGAATAAACATAGAGAAAAGGAAAAGTTGGACTGTTTAATGCCAGATCCGGACTGCCGTCACCAAAATTCCAAACAACACTATTGTCATCCTGGGAGGTGCTGGTGAAGGTCACTGCTAATGGGTAACACCCGATACTTGGGACAGCGGTAAATTGTGCTATGGGCTCTGTTATTTCAAACGTTTGTATGACAGAGCTGGAGCAACCTGTTGCAAAGTTATAGGCGGTGAGCGTAACTACTTTTGTTCCACGAGTGGCAAAAATATGGGTTGGGTTGAGCACATCACTTATAATGGGACTTCCGTCACCAAAATTCCATACAATGGAATCAGCGCCCAGTGAAGCATCGGTAAAAGTTACAGAGTAAAGATTTATACAATTAAGTTCAAATGTAAATATGGGTTTTGGAGGAAGAATCTGTACAATATTATCTATTTTGAGCGTGTCGGCACAGCCATTACTGAAAGCTATCTGAGTTACATAGAACGTACCTGTATCAGGAAAAAGATTGGTAACCGGGCTGAATGGCAAAACGGCTCCCGGGGGTGTAGAAAAAGTTCCCTGATTCAGGTCAAATTCCCAATAAGCAGAATCGGCTCCTATCGAAAGGTCGTTAAATTCAGCATCGGTTCCATAACAAACTGTAGGATCTACAATGCTAAAATTGGCAGTTGGCTTTTGACCCGTTGAAATATGATCAACTTTTGTGATAGTATCCCTGCATCCCGATGAGGTTTCAATTATCAGGGTAACAGTAAACAATCCTAATGTATTATAAGTATTGCTTGTGTTGGGCGATGCGGTTGTAACTGAACCGTTCCCAAAATCCCATATATAACTTGTGATGGGATCGAAGGTAGAGATACTTGTACTGACAAAACTAGCTAGGAGAGGTATACAGCCTTGCACGGGAGTGGCGGTGAAATCGGCAATGGGGTCGGGAATTATAATATAATCAGTTTTTATAAGCTCAGTTACACAGCCATTACTGCTTGTTACCGTGAGGGTAACAGTGAAGTTACCTGCAGTAGTATAGGTGTATGTAAAATCGGCAAGCGAATTTGTAGTAAAAGGAGGGGTTCCATCTCCAAAATCCCAACTGTAATCAGAACCTGCGGTAGATGTATTACTAAAAGTTACAGCGAAAGGCGCTGAACAATTTTGGGTTTGGTTAGCACTGAAAGCTACAGTGGAAGATGGTGTTACAGTGATAAAGCTGTTTTTTACAACTGTATTCTGACAGCCTGCTGCTCCTTCAATTAAAGTAACGTTATAAGTGCCGGCTGCTGCATACGCGTGTGTGGGGTTTGTGGAAGTTGAAGTAGTTCCATCTCCGAAATCCCAGGCCTGAGTGGCTGAAAGAGGAAAAGATAAATTCGTGAAAGTGACAACTTCTCCAGCGCAGACAGATACATTGTCAGCGCTAAAATCGGCAACAACACTTTGAATTCCGATATAATTGGTTTTTACTTCGCTGTCGCTACAGGCTCCCTGAACAACTGTAAGAGACACTGTATATCCTCCCAAAGCATTATAGGTATTGGAAGGGCTTGTTAGCGTTGATGTATTGCTGTCGCCAAAATCCCAGGTATAACTCACTGTTCCGGTGACTGTGGAAGTGTTTGTGAAATTAACAAGCAATGGAGGTGCACAAGCTGATGTGGGGCTGCCAGTAAAAGAAGC
>JAZKBX010000251.1:1502-10453 GCA_040388455.1 Bacteroidota bacterium | reverse complement strand
AAATCCTTTGTCTTCGTTTTTATTATTCTCACATCACATTTTTCAAATGGACAAGTTATTAAGTTCAGAAAAGTGATTGGAAGTAGTGAATACGATTATGGCATGTCGGCAAAACAAACAGCCGACAAAGGATATATTGTTGGCGGATCTACCAGTAGCTTTGGAAATGGAAATTCAGATATGTATGCTGTAAAAACGGATTCGATGGGAATACCAAAACTGCACAATACATTCGGAGGAATAAACATTGACAGAGGATCGTGTATCAGACAAACCAGCGATAATGGTTATATTATTGCAGGATACACCAACAGTTTTGGTGCAGGAGGTTATGATGTTTATTTAGTAAAAACAGATTCAATACTTCAAACACAATGGACAAAAACCTATGGTGGAAGTGATTGGGATTTTGGTAATTGTGTGGAACAAACCACTGATGGAGGATATATAATATGTGGCGGAACATACAGTTATGGTGAAGGCGATGAAGATTATTATTTAATTAAAACAAATTCAATTGGAGATACATTGTGGACAAAAACATTTGGAGGTGTTAAAGAAGATATAGCTAAGTCTGTTGTTCAAACTACTGATGGAGGCTATATTTTAACAGGTACTACTAAAAGTTTAGGTGACTCTCTGGGTGATTTTTATACAATTAAAACAAATTCACTAGGTGATACTACCTGGACAAACAAATACGGTGGTTCACTTCCTGATTATGGAAATGATGTTTTGGAAAGCAGATATGGCGGCTATATTGTTGGAGGGGAAACACAAAGTTTTGGTTTAACAGATTCAGATGGCTTACTTTTGCAGCTTTCTCCATCAGGAATTGCCGGAGCAACACTTTTTACAGGTGTAACAGGATATGATAATATTGAATCCATTACCGAAGATACCCTTGGCAGAATAGCCATGACCGGCAGAAATGTTGGATCAGGGGATCCTGATGGGAACGGGGATATTAGTCTTTTTATAATTACTAAAACATGGGGATACTACGGTGGTACAACATTTGGGGCGAATGGCTATGATATAGGTTATTCGGTAGAATCTACCACAGGAAACGGATTTATTATTTGTGGGCATACCAATAGTTTTAATAATTTATTAGATGATATTTATCTTATTAAAACAGATTCTACAGGAATTTCTACCACTTCCGAAAATACATTTGTAACCAATATTGAATCGTTTTCTTCTTCTGAGAATCCAGAATTCAAAATCTTTCCTAATCCTGCTATTACTACTGTAACTTTCTATGCGGGAAAAATAGTTGAACCTGCACTTGTCAGGGTTATTGATTTAATTGGTAATACCATAAAAAGTGAAAAAATAAATCAAAATCAAAAGGAAACTTTTTCAATAAATATTTCTGATCTGGCTGATGGAATCTATATTCTTAATATCACAACGAGCACAAGTTCATATTCTCAGAAATTAGTAATTCAGCATTAATCGGACCGATCTTGCTGTGTTAATTTTTTTCATTGAGCTTGTCAAGAGCCAGTCTAAGAATTAGCTTGAACTTCAGTTCTTTCTTCAATTGTATAAATTACTTATACTGATTGTATAGAAATTTTTAAATTTGTATTCATTATTTAGTATTTCATATTTTAGAATTTAAAATTTACATTATGGGACGTGTATTCGAAAAACGTAAGTATAAAATGTTTGCCCGCTATGATAAAATGGCAAAAGGCTTTACCCGGATTGGTAAAGAGATAGCAATTGCAATAAAACTTGGTGGTGGAGAGCCTGCAGGTAACGCTCGTTTACGAATGGCAATTCAAAATGCAAAAGGTTTGAATATGCCAAAAGATCGTATTGATGCTGCTATTAAGCGCGCCACTTCTAAGGACGAATCTAATTTAGAAGAGGTAGTATATGAAGGGAAAGGCCCTTATGGTGTTGCCATTTTGTGTGAATGCGCTACAGATAATCCTACTCGTACTGTTGCCAATGTCCGGATGAATTTCAATCGCACTGGCGGTGAACTAGGCAAAACAGGATCTTTAGATTATTTATTTGAACGTAAAGGGGTTTTCAGGATCAAGAATGAAAACATTAATATGGACGAGCTGGAAATGGAATTAATCGATTTTGGGGCAGATGAAATTGAAAGTGATGAGGAAGAAATTGTAGTATACACCGCTTTTACTGATTTTGGCACAATGCAAAAAGCATTGGAAGCAAAAAAACTACATATTATCAGTTCCGAATTAGAACGCATTCCAAATTCCACTGTTGAATTATCTGATGAACAAATAGAAGAAGTAATGCTTTTGGTTGGAAAATTAGAAGAAGATGATGACGTGCAAACTGTTTATCATAATTTGAAGTAAAACCTCACCCCCCAGCCCCCTCTCCATTTGGAGAGGGGGCTGGGGGTGAAGCTTTTAACGCATTGATAATTTTTTCTATTACCGATTGAATATCATTTAAAACCTCCTCATTAGTAAAACGTATTACTGTTATACCGTATTCATTTATAACCTGGGTCCTGGCCTCATCCAATTGTATTTGTTCTTTTTTATTGTGATATTCGCCATCAATTTCAACTACCAGTTTTTTTTCGTGGCAATAAAAATCTGCGACAAATTTGTCGATAGGATGTTGTCTTCTGAATTTACAATTTTCAATTTTTCTGTTTCTGATAACTTCCCAAATTATTTTTTCCGCTTTTGTTGTGTTAGCTAATCGTAACTGATGAGCATTTTCAAAAAGTATAGGCGCAGCGCCTTTAAATAAATTTTCAATGCTATTAGGTTCGCCAATTTCACTTTTTAAATACATAGCCTCATCCCCCTCTCCAATTGGAGAGGGGTTAGGGGTGAGGTGATATAAAGTTAACCCTGCAATTGGGGTTTCTATTACTGTATCAATATTAACTCCTTTATTGGCAGCCACAGCTCTTAATATATTACTGTAATAAAAAGCTACCGAGCCGACACAACTCAGTTTTAATTCTTTGTGCCTTTTATATTTACAAATGTGCTTATCAAAGAATTGTTCGAAACAATTTGCTACCAGATCAACAACAAATTGATCTTTTAAATTTTGGTAAATAAATTTACTAAAAGATGCCAAAAACCTGTTTGGCATTGGTTTTTTATAAACAGCATCTAAAATATCATTGGTACTCAATTTGAATCTTTCAAAAAAACGCGCAGATAGATCAGCCGGCATTTCTCCATTCAAATAAGATTGAATGAAGGTTTTGGAAATGTGCGCTCCACTTCCTTCATCACCCAATATAAAACCCAATGATGCTCTGTTTTCTACAATAATTGAACCATCATAGTAACAGGTATTTGAACCGGTTCCTAAAATAGCTGCTATACCAGGGTTGGTACCACATAGTGCACGGGCAGCTCCAAGTAGATCTGTATTAATTTCAATAGTTGATAATGGAAAATTTTGTTTTAGTGAATTGCGAACAATTTCTTTTTTAGAATCTGCTCCACAACCTGCACCGTAGAAAAAAATTTGAGATGGTGAATGTGAGGTTAATTGTGGCAAAAGTTCTGATTTTATAATTTCAGAAATTTCAACTTCCGTTTGAAAATAAGGGTTGAAGCCTTGAGTAGAATATTGATGTATTTTTTTTTGATCGTCAATTAAACGCCAATCAGTTTTAGTGGAGCCGCTATCCGCAATTAAGATCATAATTTTACTAAAAAGTATTGTTGCACAGTTTTTTATTCTATATTTTGGATAAATATAGATATTTTTATTTCAATAATTATTTGTAATGCTTAAACAGCCAACAAAATGGCTTATAAAATTGAACTGTCATGCTGAACTTGTTTCAGCAGTCCAAAAATTCCGAAATAAATTAAGAATGACAATTTGGCTCCAATATTAGCGCATTAAAATTAAAGTACTTTAGGATGATCTATATGCTATTGCGTGATAATTTTTTTTATGTTGCCCCAGAAAAATACGTGCATATATCCTAACAATAGATAATTCTATAAGCACAAAACTCAAAGCAGTGAAAATTATTAAAATCTCCTGGTGTTTATGGATATGACTAAAAAGTATATCAATACCAATAAAAGTGGGCGTAAAAGGTAAACCAGCAAACCCCAGGCAGGAAAGCAGGAATATAAATCCAATTTTCGGATGTTCATACGTATAGCCATGAAATTGGTTTAATTCAATATTATTATCGAATGATTTTATTTTTTTCAAACAAATAAATCCGACAATTGCTGAAACAACTGAACCACTTAAATACATAAGAATATGATTGTGTCCGAAATTTTCATTTAACAATGCAATAGAAAGTGTGATAAACAATTGACCTCCTATTACAAAACTCCATGCCCATAGCGCATCCCCTCTTTCTGCGAATGCTTTTAAAATTAATAACAAACCCAGAAAAGAAAAAAGGAAAGGCAAAAGATCAAACAGATCAATAGGAATACTTGACTGGAACAAATCACAATACAAACCAATTAGATATATGATGATCAATGAAACAACTGACATTTTTCTTTTAAAAAAGTCAAGTTTTTTCCCCACCCATTTAACCGGATTCCATAAAAAATGATAAAGAAGAAAATCCAAATTCCATTCTTTTAAAGAGAGAATGTAAAATGAATTTTTAATTTTCGTGAGCATATAATTAGTATTCGTTAGCTTCTTAGGTTCGAAATTAAACACCATATCATGTATTTTATAACCTAATACAGATGGTGAAACCAATAACTGATAAGCTCTTAAAAAAGCATTACCAGCAAAATGCACTAAAGCAAGATTGTGAAAACCCAAAGCTATTTCAATAAAGATCAATCCGATTTGAGCAATAGCAGAATATGCAATTTGTGTTTTAACAGATGATTGAACCTTGGCAATACTTGTTGCAATAATGCCTGTGAAAATTCCGGTACATACTATCACTACTTTAATGATAAATATGCTTTCCCAATATGGAAAAGTACGGAGTAAAAGAAAAACACCTAAATGAACCGAAAGTGAGCCGTAAAAAACAGCACTGGAAGTAGTTGGACCTTCCATTGCTCTGGGTAGCCAGGAAGAAAAAGGCAATTGTGCAGATTTGGCTGCAGCTGCAATTAAAATCATTAACGCAATAAAGAATGCATACCAATTATGTTCCTTAATGTGCTCCGTTACTAATTTCAGGTCATTAATTTCCAAAAAAGTAATGTTTTCATGCCATAAATGATGGCTCATCCACATCGCAAGTATTAAGCATATATCGCCCAAACGATAAATTGAAAGTACTTTTAAGCCATTTTTTATCGGTAAATACCTGTCTCTGTAAAAAGCAATAAGTAAGAAAGAGCAAATACCTAAAATTTCCCAACCAATAAATAGTGTTTCAAAATTCCCGGAAAAAATCACCAGATTATAACCTAAAAAGAAGAGAAGTATGGTAGTGAAAAAGCGCTTAAATCCCTCTTCACGATGAAGATAGAAACGACTGAATACAGCAACTAAAAAAGTTAAGATTGCCCCCACAACAGCAAATACGGCAGTGATTTTATCGAAATATAAATCGATAAAAATTTCAATATCTTCCGTTTCAAAAAGAACGATATGCTTGATATCCAGCGTTGGAGAACTATTCAGTAGCCAAAACACCACAAGAATTAGAATACCCGCTAAATTTATTCCTATAGTGGAAATAGCAATACCTGAAAGTATAGCTTCCTTTTTTCGAGGAACCAACATACTAACAATAAAACCCAAAAATGGTATCCAAATAAAAAATTGCAATAATTGTGACATGTTGTTGTTTTTTTTTGGTTTTTGGATGTTGAATATTAAATGTTGGATGTTGGATTTTGGATGTTGGATTTTGGATGTTAAAACTGAAAAACCTTATTTCAAATCTCTCCCCTTCTAATATCCAAAATCTAATTATCTAACATCTATAATCTGTAAACCGATAAATTTTCTTGTGTAGCATCAACAATATAATTTGTTTCCATCTCCACTGCTGATTCCATAAAAGCATTAAAATTCTCAATAACTCTTATTTCATTTGTAATAGGCGTGTATTCAGTAAACCCACCATCTTTAAAATAATAAAATTTATTTGTTTCAGGATCTATAGCTACCAAATGAACCCAATCATTATTAAACCATTCATACATTTCAGGAACTGCCTGTATTGTTTTTAAAACAACTTCCGGGAAGTGTTCAACTATGATCAGCAAACGAACAGGGTCATGCACCTCAATCATTTGTTCAGGAAGTCCGGGCCTTAAGTCTCCATCACAACTATTTGCTACACCAATAAGACCCATTACATTATGAGGTAGTTTGGTCCCTGCTCCAAACTTGTGGTTATCAACTCTTGAAAAATAATATTCAAGATTGATCCCGCCACACACCGGTCCGAGGGGTTTCATGATTCCTGACAAAAGTTTACCTTCCGGATCTGTTTTGTAGTCGTAAGAATTCATAAAAGCCCGTCTGTCCAAAAACAAACCTTTCGTTAAATTTCTACTACCTACAATACACAAAGTATTAGTTCCATGTCCGAGTTCAGGGCGTGGCTCAAATAATGAAACTGATCTGTCCTTGATCGCTTTGCGGACTTTGTGCAATTCATTTTTTGTATTTATCGATGCAAACCTTCTGGATCTTTCTTTGGTATTCAGATCTAAAGCACTTTCAAAAGCGTCTTTATTTTTTTTATGATTTTCTATATTTTTGGGAAGGAGTACCTGCTCATCATAAAATTCAATTTCATCCCCGGCTGTATCATGTAAACATCCAACAAATTGTGTTTCGTCAGGGATACAGATCCCTTTTGCATTAAGCAATTCCCTTACCTTAAGATGATTGGCCATAAACGAAAATACTTTTGCATTAACAGAACCGGGCCTTCCACTGCATGCACCACAATCGTGAGCTCCATGATGAGGATTATTGGCACTGCTTGAACCATGAGCCATTACATATACAATTGGAGCAAAACCTTTTGTCAAGCCGATCCCACGTAAAAGCCCTTCCACTCTGGCGGCCATTTCTTCAATGGTAAAACCTATCTGCAAATCATTTTCACGATCATCCAATTTTTTGTTCTCAATAATAAGTTCAGAATCTTTGGTCATGTGAGTAAACGCATTAGAGATAGCAGGACTCATTTTAGGTCGGAAAATATTCAGAAACAATCTAATCCCTGCAAAAAAACCAAGCGTTAATGATATCAAAGTGCCAAGAAAAAAAGTATGCGTTTTATTGGTGTACAATAATTCATGCTCTCTTTTTCCTTTAACATTAAATTCTTTAATTAAATATTTGGGTGTTACAGGTGCCGGACATAGTTTATCATAAAATTTACCGTTTTCAGGTTGAAAGAAGAACTCGACAGCAAAAAAACCGGGCGTTCCAAACGTTTCACAATTGGGATCTGTTTTTTCAATATGCCTGCGCAATGAGCATTCCCGTTCATCAATGCAGAACATTGCCTGAAAACTTTTATTGACTGGATCGATATGTTTTTTCTTTTTATCTAATGCAATCCCTGCAAGTACCTCGTCATAATAGCTCCATTCAAATGCCTCCTGAAAAATTGTAAATACCTCATTTAATTCTGTTTTCGGAACATCAGAAAAAAGATCAATAGGTTTACTATTTACTTTAGTAGATAACGGTTTCCAATCTTTTCCTAATTGAAAATTCAGAGCATCAATTTCCAATAATAATTCAAAAACAATTAGATCGTGTAGCGATATTTTTTTCTGATCCAGAAGTGATTGAGGCTGATCTTCAATGGAAGATACCATCCCCGACCAACCTTGATGACTGAATTGCTGATCAAATAAGTATTGCTCATAGTAGGCTTCGTCTCCTACAACAATTTTCAGAAGATCTTTAATTTTGCAGGTGCGATTCAATAGAAGCTGTTTAGCCCTTTCCGTTTTGAAAAAACTGGTAAAACTATTTTTCTCTAATTCTCTGATCGAAGAAAGGAAACCTTTATTTTCTGAAGGGAAATTCCAGATAGAGATCCCCTGATCTAAATAACTGCAAAGAATTCTAAATAGCAGTGGCTGAACAAGTGAATCAAGATCTGTTTTATACTGATTTTTCCAATGAGCCCTCAACTGCCCTATTTTTGGTAAATTCGAAGCATCGTAATCTTTAGATAATAAATATCCCTTCCACTTTATTAAATTATCACGTCCTTTTTTTTCAATGATAGTTCTTTCAAGAATAGTATTTTTTATACGTCCTATTTCATAAAGCTCCCGGTATTCTTTCAATTGCATGGTAACCTGATACCCAAATATTTTCGAAGCTCTAAAGATAGCCTCATAAAATTTCAAGTGTTGAAATGCATGAAGCGAATTATGATGAATAAAATCCTTTAGCGGAGTTTGAGAAGGCAAATAATGTTTCAGCTCATGCAAAACATGATTTTCGTTAAATGCTCCATGCGAAAGGCTTTGAAATTGATTTGATTCAACCAAAATATTTTTTTTATCAATAATTAAATTATTCATGCATGAAATAGTCTAATAAATATTTATGCTGGATCAAGATCAATCCTTATTTTCAAGATGATAAACAGAATGCAGATCTTTGGTACAAGTAAATGTTACATCCAGATCTTTAATAATCCCATCAATAGTATCATACACCCAACCATGAATGTGCAAGGGCTGATTCATTTTCCAAGCATTTTGAACTATTGATGTTTTACCTAAGTCATGTACTTGTTCTACTACGTTTAGCTCTACAAATCTCCTTTCCCTCTGCGCCTTATCCTCAATGTTATCAAGTTCTGTATGATGGTATCTGTAAACATCTTTTATATGTCGAAGCCAATTATCAATCAAACCGTATTGTTTGTTACCCATGGCGGCAAGGACACCGCCACAGCCATAATGCCCGCAAACAATAATGTGCTTAACTTTCAGCACATCAACAGCATACGATAAAACACTTAACAAATTCATATC
>JAZKBX010000251.1:0-1492 GCA_040388455.1 Bacteroidota bacterium | reverse complement strand
ATATCTGTATGCACCACCATATTGGCAATATTTCTGTGAACAAACATTTCACCCGGTTTTGTTCCTGTTATTTGATTTGCTGGTACACGGCTATCAGAACATCCGATCCATAAATAATCAGGATTTTGTCCTTTGCTTAATTCGTAAAAAAATTCAGGGTCATTGTCTTTTTGTAATGTAGCCCAGGCCTTATTATTTTCGAGTAATCTGCTATATGATTTTTCCATTTTATATTTTTTTTAGTGGCCCGACACTCCGTTAAAAGCCGGAATATTCTTAAGGTCCATATTTATTTTTTTTAATTTTGCTGTATTGTTTTTGAAATCATGAATAATTTCAAGAACATCCATGTCTATATTCCGTGATTTACTTCCATCAATTATAACATTGGAACCTTCAGGTAATTCCTCAAGCGTAAGAGCTATACTGCCTTTATTAAGAAATGAAACATCTTCTGCCAATTGAATTATTATTTTATCAACACCATCTTTTTCTTCTTTGTGATAAAAATAAGCCAGCTTAAAATTATTACGTAAAATAATAAATGCAGCTATTATCATACCTGCTGCAATACCTTTTAACAGGTCAGAAAACTGTATTGCCACCACAGTAACAATAAAAGGTACAAACTGCTCCCAGCCTAATTTATACATCGAAACAAAAAGTGGTATCTTAGCCAGTTTATAACCCACCAATAAAAGTAATGCAGCCAAACACGCAAGAGGGATCATGTTAAGAACAGAAGCGATTCCAATTACACTTAGTAATAAAAACAAACCATGAATTATTGATGATAATTTTGTTTTACCTCCTGCATTTATGTTGGCTGAAGTACGAACAATAACTGCGGTTAAAGGCAATCCACCAATTAAACCGGATACTAAATTCCCCAGCCCTTGTGCTTTTAATTCGCGGTTGGTTGGGGTGTTACGCTTATGGGGGTCAAGTTTATCAGCAGCCTCAACACTTAAGAGGGACTCTAAACTAGCAATGATTGCAATGGTTATGGCAACAACATAAACATGATAATTTCCAAATGCGGTAAAATCCGGTAATGTAAATTGATTCACAAAGCCTGATATTGAATCTGCTACCGGCAACCTCACCAGTTTATCTCCATCTAAAAACAAGGAAGGAAAACTCGTTTTAAACAATTGATTTATTAAAATTCCAACGATTACTACCAATAATGCACCTGGAACAATTTTAAAAAAACTGATTTTCTTTAAAAAAGGTTGTTCCCACATTATTAGGATAAACAGTGAAATAATAGCAATAATGATTGCTCCCGGATGAATATAATTAAGAGAGTTGAAAATTTCTGAAAAGGTATTCTGTCCATCGGATTGAAGAAAATCAAAATCTCCTTCATTGTCTTTATCATATCCCAACGCATGAGGTATTTGCTTAAGAATTAATATAATACCAATAGCAGCTAGCATACCTTTAATTACACTTGAAGGGAAATAATATCCAATAATTCCTGCTTTCA
>JAZKBX010000250.1:0-17671 GCA_040388455.1 Bacteroidota bacterium | reverse complement strand
TATCTTATTTTTCTGATTGTATTTTTAAAAATAAAGCAAATGTTTTGGATAAAAGAACAAACGAATTTGTAAAAAAAATTCTTGTTAAAAAATCCAACAGTGCGTCAAAAAAATCACGCACCTATGCTTTCTATTTTTATTTTTTACCGGATGACAAGACCGAATTTATGCATAGAGTTGAAAGGATTGGTTCCGGAACTAAATTTCTATAATTCACTTTTGTGTAAGATATAGAAATGGGCGCACGCGGAAAGATATAAATGAGCAAGTAAGTCTTTCGGAATAATAGAAATGGAACTACAGCATCCAACCTTAATTGATTTATTAAAAAAGGCATATTCTGCAGAAAAGGCGGCAGCATTTGCTTACCAGGGCCATGCCGGTGCTGTGAAAAATATTGAAGAGAAAAAGGCAATACATCAGATAGAGATTGATGAATGGAATCACCGTAAAGAGGTCTTGCAAATAATGGAGCAATACAAAATCCCGATCTCAAAATTGTATGAATTCAGATTTCATGTTATTGGTAAAATAATTTCTGGCAGTTGTTATGTTATTGGTTGGTTTATGCCATTTTATTTTGCCGGACGATTAGAAAGTGGGAATGTTTGTGAGTATTTCAGAATGATGCAATATTTTAATTCTATTGGAATAAAAGAGCATGATAATATACTCTATGAAATGGGTATAAAAGAGAAAGAGCATGAGGTATATTTTTTAGAACAAATAAAAACAAATAAACTGTTACCTTTTTTTGAAAAAATATTTTCATGGGGTAATAAAAGTGGTTTTAATAATATAGATCTTGATAATAAATATCCGGTAGAGGAATCTGATCAGTATTGCAAAAAAAAATAAAAAAATGAAACTCGAATTTCTGGATACAATAAACGAATATGGCGACCATATTGTAAAGCTTTATGACTTTGATAAAGAGGAGGCTGCTAAATTCAGGCAAGCAATTCAGGAAACGATTTTAAATTCCAATAGACCACTTGATTTGAATTCACTTGATTTTATCCAGCCTGTTAATTGCAAATTAATACTTCATATTTCTGATACAGATGAAGGTGTTTTTTCAATTGATAACAAAACATTTTTTTGTGATTTAACTATTGAAGGTTATAAAGAAATGCTTCGTTTGATAGAGCCGTATTGTAACAAAAACACAAGAAGTTTTCAAATGCTGTACGATCTGGATACAGAAATTGATCTGTTGTTTTCTCCTTCTGCTTAAAATAAGGTCTTTTGACCTTTGATCGTTTTTGTTTTTGTTACTTCCGGTTTTGCCGGAACATGCAGGTTTAATTCTAATTTTTTGTTTATTGTATCAATGAAATAAGCCGATAATGCCGGTGATTCAACCTCCACATTTTGATGAACAAAAAAGTACAATTCTTTTAACCCTTCTTTTTTCCATTTGGCAATGCGTTTGATCCATGGATCTAACCTGGTATAATCACTTTCATGATTTGCCCCAACATATCTTATAAAGGCAATTGGGGTGGTCAATCGCATATGCAGCAGATCTCTTCTGCCGGCTGTATCAACAATGATATTTGTTACTTTGTGTTTTTTAAATAGTTTGCAAACACGATCTGCTTCTGCTTTAGTATTGAACCATTCTGTATTGCGTAATTCAATAGCCAGAGGGATTCCTTTTGGAAATTCAACAATGAATTTTTCCAGGCGTTCAAAATCTTTTGGCTTAAAGTTCTCATTCATCTGTAAAAAAACCATCCCTAGTTTTTCTTCGAGTCCGGCTAATGAGTTACAAAATTCATCTGTTAATGTTTTAACACTGTTCAGCCGTTTTAAATGACTTATTACTTGAGGGATTTTTGGGAAAAATTTAAAATCTTTTGGAGTTTTGGCATGCCATTTTTCAAATTGATCTTTGCCGAATGCCTGGTAAAATGTTGCATTTAGCTCAATGCTATTGAATTGAGATGCATAATATTCCAATTCATCTTTTATACCTTTTGGATAAAAGTTTTTCAGATCCTGTTTGTTCCATTTGGCACAACCTACAAATACAGTGAGTCTTTTTTCTGCTTTCCCACCTAAAATGATCGCGGTATCAAGGTGGTCAGGTGGCAATGTAAAGTCAATGCCTTCAATGTTTTCAACGCTTCCAAATTTCATATTTTAGGAGAGTTTTGTTTTTAACGAAGCCAAATATTCCTTTTTTGCGAATTCTATTTCATTTATAATTGGTGTACGTTCATTTATCAGATCCTCTATTGTTTTTCTTTCTTTACGCACCATGCGCATCAATCTCCAACGCCCGAATATTTTTTTCATTATTGGGTAGAACTGTAATACAAATAATCCTGTTAATGGGACTATTAACGCATAAATACCCAGAAAGGTCCAGCTACGAAAAACAAGAGCTATAACTAATAATTGTATTCCATAATAAAGCAGCCAAAGTATCATTGACATATTTAAATGAATGGATGCGTAAAATTCAATATTCTTTACTTTTTTATCTGCGAAATCCCTGCTGATATAGTAAGGTGGGAAGTTCATTAATAAACCTATTAAGTAAATGGGAGTGCCAAACCAAATAATGAGAAAGTCCAGAAGGAAATTTCCTATATTCATTTTATTAATAATTTCAGGACGCAAAAGGTGATCACGTAAATCAAGTTTTTGTAGATTTTTACGATATGGAATAATTGTTTTTTTTAATGATTCGAGTAGTGTTAAATTTTCAGAATCGAAATAATTTACCATTTCAGCAATGTCTTTGCGCACACAAAATTGTTTTTCAATGTTTTTCAGATCATGCTGTTCGTCCTTCATCCAATAATGTAAGTACAGATCTGTAATTCCTTCAACTAATTCATCATGTTCCTTGTTTTTAATAACAATGATTAGTTTTGTCATTTCCTGCTCAAGCATTTTTGTAAACTCATTGATAGCTTTTACTTTATCCTGCTTATACAGCTCTCCATATTTTTTTATAGATACAGGCTCACCAAAATTTATATATAATTTGCTTCTGAATTTTTTTGCTTCAGAATAATTCAATCCGATAGGTACAACCAAAACATCTTTTTTAAAATCAAATAGTTCTTCAGTTTGAAATAGGATTCGGGTCAATCCTTTCTTTAAAGGCTGTAATCGTTTTTCCTGGATGCATATTGCTTCTGGGAAAAGAAGTATTGTTTTATTATCAGATAGTAATGTACGGCATTCTTCAAATGTTTTATCATTTTTCTTTAATTCGCTATAGCCTTCCTGCAGGCGAAACATGGGACTTACGCTCAGATCATTCAATAGCCATTTTGCTAAACGGCCTTTAAAAACATCACCACGTGCAAAAAAACGAACTTTTTGAGGCAACAACATCCCGGTGATTGCAGGATCAACAAAACCATTGATGTGGTTAGGCGACAGAATGACAGGTTTTCCATAAGGAGTTTTTTCAAGTCCCTTAATTTCGATCTTATAATAAATACGATAAAATATTTTGGCAAGAGGCTTTAAAATTTCGTATAACACAGCTGTATGGTATTAAAATGAAGGTTGTGAATTGTTTTTTTACTATTTTCGTTCAAACAGCATACGCTGTCCTTTTTTGCGCTCATCAAATTTACCATTATCATATACTAAATTACCATTTACAAACGTATGTGTTATTTTTGAATGAAAGGTAAGTCCATCAAAGGGCGACCAGCCACATTTGTACAAGATATTTGATTCATCCACGATCCATGAGGTTTTTAAATCAACAAGAACCAGATCTGCAAAATAACCCTCACGGATGTATCCTCGTTTTTCAATTTGAAAGCAGTCGGCAACAGCGTGAGCCATCTTTTCAGCAATCTTTTCAAGTGTGATTTTTCCTTTGTGATAGAACTCCAACATAGCAATTAAAGAATGCTGTATTAATGGTCCGCCAGAAGGAGCCTTGAAATAGGTTTGTTTTTTTTCTTCAAGTGTATGTGGTGCGTGATCGGTAGCTATTACATCAATTTTATTTTCCAATACACCTTGCAAAATTGCATCACGATCAATACTGGTTTTAACTGCTGGATTCCATTTTATAAACGCACCTTTTGTTTTATAGTCTTCATCACTAAACCAAAGATGATGAATGCATGCTTCAGCAGTTATTCGTTTTTGTTTTAATGGAGTTTTATTATCAAACAGGGTCAACTCTTTTGCAGTTGAAATATGTAAAATATGCAAACGGGTATTGTGTTTTTTTGCCAACTCCACTGCCAATGCAGATGATTTATAACAGGCTTCCTCACTGCGAATAAGAGGATGACATTCCATTGGAACATTTTCACCATACATCTCTTTGTAAAGAGCCATATTACTTTTAATAATATCCTCATCTTCACAATGTGTTGCAATGAGAAGTTTGCATTTTGAGAAAAGGGCTTCTAAGGTTTCACGTTTATCCACAAGCATATTTCCTGTTGATGAACCCATGAACACTTTTATTCCACAAACATTTTTTGGATTGGTTTTAAGTACTTCATCAATATTGTCGTTTGAAGCACCCATAAAAAAAGAATAATTCGCTAAGGATACTTCTTTAGCTCGTTCATATTTTTCTTCCAGCAATTTTTGTGTAAATACATTTGGTATTGTATTTGGCATTTCCATGTAAGATGTTACACCGCCTGCTACCGCTGCTTTTGCTTCAGTGTAGATCTCTCCTTTATGCAGTAATCCCGGCTCACGGAAATGTACCTGATCATCAATACAGCCAGGGAAAAGATACAGGCCGGCAGCATCGATTATTTTATCAGCATTTGTATTAATTTCTGATTCTGAAATTTTTGCAATAATTTCATTTTCTATCAAAACATTAGCCCGGAAAACTTTTCCTTCATTAACAATAGTTGCATTTTTTATTAATGTTGTTGACATCTTTTTAATAATAAAAAAAGCTCTTTAAATAAAGAGCTTTAGATTAATTTATTTTTTTAAAACGCATTTTCAGTACTCCCCAAAAGGCTTCTTTAAAAATCCCCTTACTCATTTTTGATTCACCTTCTGTTCTGTCAATAAAGGTAATTGGCACTTCTACCAGTTTAAATCCCAGTTTATAGGCTGTATATTTCATTTCAATTTGAAAAGCATATCCAACAAATTTTATTTCATCAAAATTGATCCGTTCAAGTACTTTGCGTTTATAACATTTGAACCCTGCAGTTGTATCATGGATCGGAAGCCAGAGTACGATGCGAACATAAACCGATGCGAAATAAGACATCAATACCCGTCCTTTTGGCCAATTTTCAATTTTCCCGCCTTTTACATAACGCGAACCAATTGCCACATCTGCTCCGTCAACACATGCCTGATGCAATCGAATTAAATCATCCGGGTTATGAGAAAAATCGCAATCCATTTCAAAAATAGTTGAATACTTATGTTGCAATGCCCATTGAAAGCCATGAATATAGGCTGTACCTAAACCAAGCTTCCCTTTTCGTTCCTCAATAAACAGTTTACCCGGAAATTCCTGGATCAAATTTTTAACAATAGATGCCGTACCATCAGGCGATCCATCATCAACAATTAACAAATGGAACGGATGGGATAAGGAAAATACTTTGCGAATCATCCGCTCTATATTTTCTTTTTCGTTAAAGGTTGGTATGATGACTAAACTATCGGACACACTAATGATTTTTTGAATTTACGAAGATAGTCGAATTTCATTAACTAATAAATTTTTAACCGTTTTTTTAGTTACTAATTTCGAATAAAAAACGAATTTTCGGTTACTGATAACGAATGTTTCTGAATTTGCCAATCTGTGCGGTTAAATAGCAAACAGAGATTCGCAAATTCGTTTTTTTATTCGTTATCCGTAACCGTAACCATTCTTTATCCTTAATTTTGATTAAAA
Organism: Bacteroidota bacterium; assembly: GCA_040388455.1. Taxonomy (GTDB): domain Bacteria; phylum Bacteroidota; class Bacteroidia; order 2-12-FULL-35-15; family 2-12-FULL-35-15; genus 2-12-FULL-35-15. Next base: position 11,790 of record JAZKBX010000250.1, on the reverse strand, counting down.
TCTCATACCATGAAAAAATCGCTGCTTTTTTTGTTAACTTTTCTTTCTTTCAACACTTTTGCTCAGGAAAGTGTAAAATATTGTGGAGCAGATGAAATGCGTATTTCTGTTTTAAAACAAAATCCAAAAATTGCTCAGGCAGTGATAAAACGCGATGCCGAATTAGAAAAATTCACCGCACAATTTGTTTCTGATTTTTATGATAATAATGCGCGTTCCGCTACATATACCATTCCTGTTGTATTTCATGTGATCCATAATTATGGTATTGAAAATATTTCGGACGCACAGATACTGGATGGCTTGGATATTGTAAATAAAACCTTTCGCAAACAATTGGCCGATACAGCTTCTATTGTTTCTGTTTTTAAGCCCTTACATGCCGATTGTGATATCGAATTTAAGTTGGCCCAGTTGGATCCTGATGGAAATTGTACAAATGGCATTAATCGTATAGCATCTCCTTTAACTTTAATTGGTGACCATTCTGTTAAATCACTGATCCAATGGCCTACCAATAAATATTTGAATGTATATATTGTTTCGCAAGCCGCAGGGCTTGCCGGGCATTGTGTTTGGCCAAGTGATGCCGATACGATTCCCGCATGGGATGGTATTGTTATCGGCTATAATTATGTGGGAAGCTTTGGTACATCCAGCTATACACAATCAGTGGCTTTTGCGCATGAGTGTGGACATTATCTGAATTTACACCATATTTGGGGAGGTAACAATGTTCCCGGTTTTTATTTTTATCCCTGTGCTGATATAAATAAAGATTGTAATGTTGACGATTTGGTTGCCGACACCCCACCAACTATTGGTTGGCAAAGTTGTAACTTAAGTGGAGCGTCATGCGGTAATTCTGTGGATAATGTTCAAAACACGATGGATTACTCCTATTGCAATCGTATGTTTACATACGGGCAAAAAGCAAGGATGCAGGCATGTTTAAACTCTCCTATTGCGGGCAGAAATAATTTATGGTCGCCTGCAAATTTAGCCGCAACGGGTGTATTATCTTCCCCGGCTTTGTGTAAAGCAAATTTCACAAGTAACAAAGCCGTTGTATGCCAGAGTTCATCTAATACAATTACGTATACAAATACTTCATTCAACGGAACTTTTACTTCTACTCAATGGAGCTTTCCTGGTGGAAATCCTGCTACATCGATAGCTAACAGTCCAGTTGTTACATATTCTACGCCCGGTAAATATGACGTTACATTAAAAGTACTTAATGGAAGTGATTCTGTGAGCGTAACAAAACCAAATTTTGTTTCTGTTTTACCAAATACAGGAAGCAGCTATCCATTTACGGAAGGTTTCGAAACACTTGTTTCTCTTGATGGTTTGGACTGGTTCTCCAATAGTTTTGATACAGTAAATAGTTGGCAGATCACAAACACAGCTTCAAGCATTGGTACTAAATCAATAATGCTCAATAACTTTAACAATACAATGAGCACTAAGGATGAGCTTTATAGTAAAGTAATTGATTTAACCGGAGCGTCTGTCTTGAATATCAGCTTTAAGTATGCGTATGCAAAAAAAGATTCTACTAATAATGATCGTTTACAATTATTGATGACCAGTAATTGTAATAACGCCTGGCTTCAACGGTTAAATCTTATAGGTTCTGCATTAGAAACAACCTCGATGGCAACAACAAGTTTTACCCCGGCCAGTAGTGGTGAATGGAAACAAGCCTACGCAGTAATTCCTGGGACTTATTTGACTTCTGGTTTCAGGTTTAAATTTGTTTACACTTCAAATGGCGGGAACAATATTTATATTGATGATATTAATCTGGATGTAAATGCGGGTATAAATCATCAGGATCAGATAAGTCCTACATTTCAACTATTCCCAAATCCTGCAAAGGAGCATGTAAATATTTCATTTACTTTATCTGAAACAAAAAAAATAAATATGTCTGTTTTAAATATATTAGGACAAACAATTTATAAAGTTGGAGAAAAAAGTTTTTCAAAAGGAGCCCATACTGTAATACTTGACATTAAAGGTGTTTCAGAAGGAATATATTTTGTAAATATATCAGATGGACTGAATATTTTAAAAAGACCGTTAGTGATTGTAGGAAATGATAAATGATAAATGAAAAAAAGAGGTAGCAGGATAATTCAATATTTATCATTCAACATTCAACATTTCCTATAGCACCCCTTCCTTTATTTCATCAACAACTGATGGATCAAGTAATGTAGACGTGTCACCAAGGTTTGCCAGATCATTTTCAGCGATTTTCCTCAAAATTCTTCTCATGATTTTTCCACTACGGGTTTTCGGCAGTCCTTTCACAATTTGGATTTTATCGGGTTTTGCAATCGGACCCATAAATTTTGTGACAGTTTGAATTATTTCTTTTTTCAAACTATCGGTATCAGTCCGTTGATGATCACAAATAACAAAAGCATAGATTCCCCAGCCTTTTATATCATGAGGAAAGCCTACAACTGCACTCTCCACAATATCAGGATGTTCATTTATCGCATTTTCAATTTCAGCCGTACCAAGCAAATGTCCTGAAACTTTTATTACATCATCAACGCGCCCGGTAATTCTATAATAGCCATCTTCATCACGCCTGGAACCATCACCTGTAAAATAATAACCTTTATAAATATCAAAATAAGTTTCCTTGCATCGCTTATGATCTCCATAGGTGGTGCGGATTATTCCGGGCCATGGAAATTTGAAACACAATCTTCCATCAACACCATTTCCTATAAGTTCATTTCCTTTTTCATCAACTAATATAGGTTGAATACCTGGTAATGGAAGCGTAGCAAACCCTGGTTTTGTTTTAGTTATTCCGGCTAATGCTGAGATCATTATACCTCCTGTTTCGGTTTGCCAATATGTATCTACAATCGGGCATTTTTTCTTCCCGATGTTTTCATTATACCAATTCCAGGCTTCTTCATTGATAGGTTCACCTACTGATCCTAATACTCTTAATGAATCTAATTTATATGGTTTCACAAAATCCAGACCCATCGCTTCCAATGATCGGATTGCTGTTGGAGCCGTATAAAAGATGTTTACTTTATGTTTATCGATCACGTTCCAGAATCTTCCAGCATCAGGATAGGTTGGAATTCCTTCAAACATCAGCGTGGTAGCACCAGCAAGCAATGGTCCATAGATCAAATATGAGTGGCCGGTTATCCAGCCCACGTCCGCTGTACACCAAAATACATCACCATCATTATACTGAAAAACATTTCGGAAAGTGTAATCAACAAAGATCATATATCCGGCAGTTGTATGTACTACTCCTTTTGGTTTACCGGTTGAACCGGATGTATATAAAATGAAAAGCATATCCTCCGCATCCATTATTTCAGCGGGGCAATCGTTGGAAACATTTTTAATTTCTTCGTTCCACCAAACATCGCGGCCATCTTTCATGGTTACCTCTGTTTTGGTATGTTTTAGCACTACCACTTTTTTTACCGATGGACAGGTCTCTAATGCTTCATCTACAGTGGACTTCAATGATATATCCTTTGCTCCGCGAAAGCCTCCGTCAGCAGTTATCACAATGTTGCAGTCTGCATCATGTATTCTGTCTGAAAGAGATTTGAAAGAAAAACCGCCAAATACAACTGAATGAATGGCTCCTATTCTTGCACATGCTAAAACGGCAATAGCTAGTTCAGGAACCATCGGCATATAAATACAAATGCGATCACCCTTTTTTGCTCCATTGTTTTTCAACACATTTGCAAAACGGCAGACTTCTGTGTGCAGCTCTTTATATGATATTTTTCTTGCTTTTTCGTTTGGATCATTTGGTTCTGCAATAATTGCAATTTGGTCTCCTCTTTTTTCAAGATGGCGGTCAAGGCAATTTTCGGTAATATTTAGTTTCCCGCCACTGAACCAGTTTATAGCAGGCTCATCAAAATTCCATTCAAGAACTTTATCCCACTTTTTATGCCAGGTAAACTGCTCAGCTTGTTCTGCCCAAAATGCTTCAGGATTTTCTACGCTTTGTTTATATTCCTTTTCATATTGTTCGAAAGAAGTAATTCGTTTCATAAATTTTATGTTTTAAGAAAGATCCAGTTAGTGTTAGATACTTTCAAAAATAAGAAAAAAAAGAGGAGTAGGATGAAGTATGATCAAAATCAAAGAAATAATTTGTGTTGACCTTCACCAAAGACGATAAATAGTAATCAAGATCATTTTTGAAATGTATTTTACCGGTATCTTGAAAACGTTTTTTGTAGCACTTATGAGAGCATGCTGTATTCAATTGAGACGTTTATACGGGGTATAGGATTGTTATTCAAACTCCTTTCAAATGGCATCTCATCTGATTTGTGGGATATGCAAAACTGAAAATAAATTATATAAAATTAAATTCCTGAAAGGATTTTAAAAGCATCTCTTTCAAGTTGTTCTCTCACATCTGGATGAGCAATTTCGATTATAGATTTAGTTCGCTCTCTAAGGCTCTTTCCATACAAATAAGCAACTCCAAACTCGGTAATTAAATAGTGAACATGAGCTCTTGAGGTAGTAACATCCGCACCTTTTTTTAGTGAGGAAACAATACGGGAAATACCTTTATTTGTCATGGAAGGTAATGCAATAATTGGTTTTCCTCCTTTAGAGAGCGCTGCACCACGTATAAAATCCATTTGTCCTCCAACCCCGGAGTATTGTCTTGTTCCAATGGTATCAGCACAAACTTGTCCGAAAATATCTACTTCAATGGCACTATTTATTGCAGTAACCTTTGGGTTTTGTCTGATTATTCGGGTATCATTTACATAATCCGAATCACGTAATTCAACCATTGGATTTTTATCAATAAAATCATACACCTTTCTGGTTCCAAAAACAAAACTCGAAACAATTTTACCCACATCAGTTACTTTATTCATTCCTGTAATAACTCCTTTGTTAACAAGGTCTATCACGCCATCCGAAAACATTTCGGTATGTACTCCCAAATTTTTATGGTGGATTAAATTCGCCAATGCTGCATTTGGTATTCCTCCAATTCCCATTTGAAGTGTTGCTCCATCTTCAACAATTACCGCAATAAATTGTCCAATTTTATTTTCTATTTCAGTAGGTTCTTTCGTTGATAAGGTAAATAATGGATTTTCTGCTTTTACAATTGCATGGATTTTATCAATATGAATTTTTCCATCCCCATATACCGAAGGCATGTTTGGATTAATAACCGCTAAAACATATTTGGCTGTGTTTATTGCAGCATTTGAAATATCAACGGAACAACCTAAAGAACAATACCCCTTTTCATTAGGCAGAGAAACCGTAACCATTGCCACATCAAGTTGCTTTATTCCTGATCTGAATAGATGAGGGATTTCACTTAAAAATACGGGGATATAATTAGCCCTGCCACTATTTACATACGGTCGGATATTTGCTCCAACAAAAAATGTATTAATAATAAAATTCTCCTTGTATTTTTCATCGGCATATGGTACAGGGCCTTCCGTGTGAATTGACAATAATTCCACATCGATTAGGTCTTTTGCTCTGGCAGTAAGTGCTTCAACCAATACAAGCGGTGTGGCAGCTGCCGAATGAATAAAAACCTTATCTCCTGATTTTATTATTTTTACAGCTTCCGATGCGGAAACAAATTCCTTTTCCTTGTAATTCATTCGGTATTCAATATTCTTTAAACGCTGCGAAAGTACCTAATTAATTCCTTGTTTTGCCTTTGTTACCTGGTGCTATTTTTATTTTTGATCTGCAAAAATAATTATAATAATTTGTTAGGAATCGCGTTGCATGTTTGTTCTGCTTAATAAATTCAATAATCAAAAGGAGGATTGAAAATTGAGAATGAATAATTTTTTTTGATGCTAAGTTTTTAATTATATTTACTCAAATAAATTATATACCTATGAAAACCTCCCTTTTTACCCTCATTTTCTCGGTTCTGTTTTTTAATTTCTTATCGGCACAGGAAAGCAATAATATGCATAAAAATTATGTTGAAATTGGACTTATTAATGGATCATATTCCGGATCCTATACAGGTGGCGTATATGGTGGGACAGGTTTCTTTTTTACTTCTTTTGGCAAAAAAAGTGCTTTAGATTTCAGGGCAAAAGAAATTTATATTATCTCGCCTGAAAGGGAAGCTGGAGCTATTACAGTAACATACAGATTGTTTTTAACTAAAGGGTTTTATTTAGGAGGAGGTTTCGCTCACAATCACGAGGTAGGATTTGATAATTATGTAGATGATGTTGTAGGTGCAACATTAGGCAATTCTAAAAATATCATTCATCGCAGTGGTGTTGCAATTGAAACAGGTTATGATTTTAAATCGTTCATTAAGAACAGATCTTTTGGTATTTACCCTGTGACTAATTTAGGGCTGGCCTATTTTGTGCGTGATAAAGAACCAAATCCTTTAATAACATTAAGTATCGGATTGCGATTTGGTTTTAAAAAAATTGCTCAACAATAAAATAAATGTGACACTACATTATATTTACCTGTGTGTTTTTTTTATAAAAAAAACACACAGATACAAATCTGTGTGTTTTTGAAATTTTTCATTACTAACGATTATTAAAATATAATTCAGTTGGCTGAAAATTTGGTTGTCAAGCCTGTATTACCCCATGCTATTTGCGATAGCAAAAAAAGTAGTTTCATTTTTACCTAACTTTGAGATCACTTTCATGTGAGATACGAAAGCTGATCCCAGGCTTTCATTAAATAAATAAGGAACACCAAATTCTTTGGCTGTCTGTTCTACAATAGGAGCAATCTTAGGATAATGCACATGACAAATGCGAGGGAACAAATGATGAATCGCTTGAAAATTTAATCCTCCAACATAAAAAGTAATTAACTTATTATCCTTTGAAAAATCAGCAGTAGTATTTAATTGATGGATCGCCCATTCATTTTCAATATTTCCATTTTTGTCGGGCACTGGAAATGAGGTGTCTTCAACCACATGTGCCAATTGGAATATAATGCTTAATATAAGCCCCGCAACCATATGAAGCGACAAAAATCCGAGAAGTACTTGTCCTAAACTAAGATCTAAAAGAACAATTGGCAACACAATTATATAGCCCCAATAAACTATTTTCCAACCAATAATAGTAAGTAAAGTTTTGATCTGATCAGTTTTGCTTTCGCGGTTATGACCTTCTTTAATGAATTGAAAATACTGAACAAAATCTTTTGCAGTTGTCCAGTACAACGACATGATCGAATAAAAGACAAAAACATAAAAGATCTGAAATCGTTGAACTTTTTTATATTCCCCTGCAGGTGAAAAACGCATGATCACTTTATTATCAATGTCTCTATCATGTCCATGGATATTGGTATACGTATGGTGCAAAACATTATGTTGTGTTTTCCAGTTTTTGTTATCGCCACCTACAATACTCAATGATAAGCTAAATAGTTTATTGATGGCCTGGTTGGATGAATAAGCACCATGATTCGCGTCATGCATTACACTCATCCCAATTCCTGCAAGGCCTAAACCCATTACCAAGCTGCAAGCCCACATCCCTAAAAGGCTGTAGCCCTGAGTCATGATTAAAGCATAAGGAACAAAATACAGGCTCAACATAAAAATGGTTTTGAAAACCATCGTTGCATTGGCATGTTGTGAAATATTATTCTCTATAAAATAATTATCAACACGCTCTTTAAGGGTATTGAAAAATTGAGTTTTATCCTTGTTTACAAATTTTATTTTTTGTTTCATTAATTCGTGTTTTAAAATGGATTCTTAAAGTAGTATTGCTAGTTACTATCTTGCATTAGCAATGATTTTTATCACACAAAGATAGCAAAAATTAATGACATTCGGCACAAGTAACCAAATGGATATTAACAATATTAAAGTGCTGAATTTACTTTAAATAGAATAAAAAAGCATTTTGAGTGTGTTTCGAATTGCTTGGTATATATGGTGTTTCGAGTCCTTTAAAAGTTATTTACTTTTTTAAAAATTATTTTCCATTTAAAAATTTTTCAAAAAAATTAACAATTTTTAGTAAGTTGTTTCATACATCCAATTATGCAGTTTAACAATTTTTAGAGGAGGAATTGTTTTTTTAATTTTATTTTTTTTTAATTTTTCTCTAAGTAGCTATGTTATTTAGTAGTTTTGGAAACTTTTTATTTTAGCATCCAATCAATGGGTAAAGATCATCATCTGGTTCACAAAGTATCAGCAGGAGCACTTCTTGTAACACTCGGTATTATTTTTGGCGATATTGGAACATCACCATTATACGTTATGAAAGCCATAGTTGGCAAAAACCCGATTTCGGCAGATGTGGTGATAGGTGCCATTTCGTGCGTTTTCTGGACCCTCACATTAATAACCACCCTCAAGTATGTTATTCTCACATTACGTGCAGATAACAAAGGTGAAGGGGGGATTTTTTCCTTATTCACTTTAGTAAAAAAAACAAAATTAAAATGGTTGATATTTCCTGCCGTAATTGGAGGCAGCGCCCTGTTGGCTGATGGTATTATTACCCCTTCTATTTCGGTTTCTTCAGCTGTGGAGGGTTTGAGAGGGATAACTCCGGGTATTAATACGGTTCCTATTGTTTTGATAATTTTAACTTTGTTGTTTTTGATCCAGCAGTTTGGAACAAAGTTTATTGGTAAATTTTTTGGACCGGTCATGTTAATTTGGTTTTTGACCCTGGCAGTTCTTGGCGCAATAGGACTTTCTACCAACTGGACCATCCTTAACGCCCTAAATCCAAAATATGCTTACAATTTACTTGTATTGCATCCTGGTGGCTTTTGGATTCTGGGAGCTGTTTTTTTATGCACAACTGGTGCCGAAGCCCTTTATTCCGATTTAGGACATTGCGGTAAAAAAAATATCAGGATAGCTTGGATATTTGTGAAGATATCCCTCATTTTAAATTATTTTGGTCAGGGCGCCTGGTTATTGAACCATGAGGGGAAATTATTAAGTGAATTTGCAGGTGGAAACCCCTTCTATTCAATAATGCCGGATTGGTTTTTAGTTACCGGGATAATTATTGCTACAACGGCCGCTGTTGTGGCTAGTCAGGCTCTAATATCCGCTGCATTCACCCTTATTAACGAAGCCATTCGTTTGAACTTCTGGCCAAAAGTAAAATTAGTGTATCCAACTATTTTAAAAGGTCAGATTTACATCCCGTCCATCAATTGGATGCTTTGGGTTGGATGTATAATTGCGGTGTCTTATTTCAAAGAATCTTCGAATATGGAAGCTGCTTATGGTTTAACCATAAATATTGATATGCTGATGACGAGTACCTTACTTCTCTTTTTTATGTATTTAAAAAGATACAATATGGGTGCTATTGTTCTTTTCGCTCTCGTCTATTTTTCTATTGAATTATCATTTTTGGTGGCCAACCTGGGGAAATTTCTTCATGGTGGTTGGATAAGTATTCTCCTTAGTGCATTTCTTATTGCCGTAATGCTCATTTGGTTTCAGGCACGAAAGATCAGAAACCGTTATGTAGAATTTGTAAAACTGTCTGATTATCTGCCGGTATTGGAAGATTTGAGTCGTGATTTAAGCGTTCCTAAATATGCAACCCATTTGGTTTACCTCACCAGTGCAAATAACAGAGAAGAAATTGAGTCTAAAATTATTTATTCCATCATGCAAAAGCAGCCAAAACGTGCTGATATATACTGGTTTGTGCATGTGGATGTGGTGGATGAACCTTATCGTATGGAATATAAGGTAAGCGAATTTATTCATGATGATGTTATCCGTATTGATTTCCGATTAGGTTTCCGTGTTGATCCAAGGGTCAATTTAATGTTTAGAAAAGTGGTGGAGGATATGGTAAAAAATAAGGAAGTTGATATTACAAGCCGGTATAAATCACTTAATAAAAATAATATAATTGGCGATTTCCGATTTATCGTAATTGAAAAATTCTTATCTTATGAAAATGAACTGCCTTTCTACGAAAAAGTAGTTTTGGATATTCATTCCTTCTTAAAACACTTAGGTTTATCCGAAGCGAAAGCTTTTGGACTGGATACGAGTTCTGTTACTACCGAAACTGTTCCGCTTATTATTAGCCCGCCAAAAGAAATTAATTTAAAACGGGTTGTCTAAAACAGGTTTTAAATGGTTATTCTTATTAATTTCCCTCTTAGAGTTGTGAACAGTTTTTTTAAGCTAAATTGGTGTTTTGGAATTACAAATAGAGAAAATAGAATGAAAAGAGCTCAACTTTTTCGGAAAGTATTTATAGTGTTTTGTTTGGTGTTATTTGGACTAAAGGTTGTTGTCGCGCAGGAAAATAGCGAAGCTTCAGGTGGAATTGGTTATGGAGCGGGTGGATCTGTCAGTTACTCAATAGGACAAATAGATTATGAAAAAGCAACAGGACCTGGCGGGGACCTTACTGAAGGCTTACAACAGCCCTACGAAATTATGGTTGTTAGCGGAATAGAAGATCAGGATATAAACCTTACCTTTTCAATATTCCCCAACCCAACTTCAGATTTTGTTGTATTAACTGTTCATAGTGCAAATACACAAAATATGGCTTACACAATCTTCAATATTGAAGGTAAATTAATTGAAAAACAAGAAGTAGATAGCAGCCAAACAACAATAGCCATGAAGGATTTGGCTAATGGCATCTATTTTATAAAAGTGCTTAGGGAAAATACTGAGGTTAAAATATTTAAAGTCATTAAAAATATCTAAAATTCAAAAAATATGCTTACAGTTGCCCCACGTCATAGTTTTTCAAGAGATTCAATATCAGGAGATTCATTACGCGTTTATTTAATTAAAACAGGAATTGTTTTTTTCTCACTTTTATTATGGAATGGGGCAGATTCATTTGCCCAAGCCCCTCAAAAGATGAGCTACCAGGCTGTAATACGTAACCCAAACCATAACCTTATTGTGAATAGTATTATAGGGATGCGTGTTACAATATTGCAAGGATCTGCTACAGGACCTCTCGTATATATCGAAACACATACCGTTGCCACAAACGGAAATGGATTGGTATCTGTTCAAATTGGAGATGGGACAATGGTTACCGGCAGTTTTTCGGCTATTGATTGGGCTGATGGACCATATTTCGTTAAAACAGAAACTGACCCATTAGGAGGAACTAACTACAATATTACTGCAACAAAACAATTGTTGAGTGTCCCGTATGCTTTATATGCTGAAACATCCGGGAATACTTCGGCTCAGGGAGCAACAGGAGCAACAGGTGCAACAGGTGCAATTGGTGCTGCTGGCGCAGCAGGATCAGTAGGAAGTACCGGAGGAAATGGCAGCAATGGTAGTAACGGGTCTACTGGATCAATAGGCATTACTGGAAAAACAGGCTTTACAGGTACAACCGGAGCTACAGGTTTAAAAGGTACCACCGGCTCAACAGGAGCTAATGGGAACAATGGAACAAATGGTATTATTGGTTCGACTGGAGCTGCAGGCACTAACGGAACAAACGGTGTAATTGGCTCAACAGGAGAAACAGGTACAAATGGAACAAACGGAACAAACGGTGTAATTGGCTCAACAGGAGAAACAGGTACAAATGGAACCAACGGTATAACCGGTTCAACAGGAGCAACAGGTACTACTGGAACAAACGGAATAAATGGTACAAACGGTGTTATCGGTTCAACAGGAGCAACTGGTTCAAACGGAACAAATGGAACTAACGGTTTAATTGGCTCAACAGGAGCAACAGGTACTAATGGAACAAACGGAACAAATGGTAC
>JAZKBX010000249.1:0-2848 GCA_040388455.1 Bacteroidota bacterium | reverse complement strand
CTCCAATATATTTTGTGTTCGAGTCAATGATCTCTCTAATTGTTTCTTTTGATTTCTCAGCAGTACCTTTAATACTGTTTTTGATTTTCTCTGATTTTTCGTTTAATGTGCTATTCATTTTTTTTGTTTTAGTTAGATTAAACCTATATATATTATGATTAATAATCGATATTTGTCGGCAAAGGTATAAAAATACTCGTTACTAACAAATAATGTTTATAACTTTTTTAATTAAATTTTAAATTACTCTTTAAAATAAAAATTATTTCCTAACTAGGCCGTTTTCTTTGCCAACCATAGCCATAGTTTTAGCTGCAAATAACCCATAATGGCAATTCGGATTGGATTTTATTATAAAATAGTAGAAAATTACCTTATCTCATGTATTCGGTGAATAGGGATCAGCACCCCTTGTTTTAATATCACCCGCTTGTCGGTTACTCCCCAAACAGTAGTTTCTACTTGTTTTAAACCATGCTCATCTTCAAACACGATCTTGATTTTATTGTGCTCCAGATTACCGAGTTTCAGAGCTCTTTCCAGATCGGAGTATCTGATCTTGATTTCATCAGTGGATGTTAAAACTTCATTGGCCGGAAATCTTAGAGAACGAATATTCTCTTTTTCAACTGATAGAGGCCCATTGGTATAAGTAATGTTCATCATGGCGGTAAGTTTTAGAGATTAGATTTATGCGGAATATAACTTAGTACGAACAAAATCAGGAAGCGTTACAAATTTTAATTAACATTCTATGAACAGGTACCCGAAACCCAAATTTTAATTTCATAAAAGAGGACTTTTTATTATTACATTTAAGCACTCAAAAAAAACAGCTTTATGCTTAAAAACGGAAGCAGCAATCCTTTCAACATAGTAGTTATCATAGCCGCCCTTGGTTACTTTGTTGATATTTATGATCTGATCCTATTCAGTATTGTCCGGGTTTCGAGTTTGCAGGCCATCGGGATTCCGGCCGACCAAATTAAAGATTCCGGTATTTTCCTTATTAATATGCAAATGATAGGTATGCTCCTTGGTGGCATTGCATGGGGCATTTTAGGTGATAAAAAAGGACGATTATCCACCTTGTTTCTAACTATTTTACTTTATTCATTGGCAAATATTGCAAATGGTTTTGTTCAAAATCTGAATCAATACGCCTGGCTGCGGTTAATAGCAGGCTTTGGTCTGGCCGGAGAGCTGGGAATAGGAGTTACGCTGGTTTCGGAAGTGATGACCAAGGAAGCGCGCGCATGGGGTACCAGTATTGTTTCCGGTATTGGAATACTGGGTGCAGTATTGGCCTTTTACGTGGCCGAATGGGGCTGGAGAGAAGCTTATTGGGTTGGGGGAGGACTTGGGTTAGTGTTACTTTTATTGCGTGTTTATATTCATGAATCGGGGATGTTTGATAAAATGAAAACATCTTCGGTAAAACGAGGGGATTTTATAGGTTTGTTTAAAAATGGAAAACGTTTTTTCAAATATATTTGCTGCATATTGGTAGGGATACCCGTTTGGTTTGCAGTTGGTATCCTGGTCACTTTTTCAAAAGAATTTGGTGAAGCCCTTGGAGTCACTGGTCCGGTAAATACCGGTAAGGCTGTTATGTTTCATTATATTGGTGCTGCTATAGGAAGTATTTTAACAGGCTTTATCAGTCAAAAATTAAGATCAAGAAAAAAGGCCCTCGTAATTGCACTTGTTTGCCTGGGATTATTCTGTTCCTGGTTTTTGATGTCTTCAGGAGTTACTCCTCAATTATTTTATATCACCATTTTTATAGCGGGAATAGCAATGGGCTATTGGGCCGTTTTTGTTACGGTGGCTTCCGAACAGTTCGGTACCAATATCCGGTCAACGGTTACTACCACTGTTCCTAATTTTGTGAGAGGATCTACCGTATTGATGATCATCTGGTGGAATTATATGTCGGTAGGTATGGGGATTGTACAATCTGCAATGATCGTGGGTGCGGTTGTAATTCCACTTGCCATTATGGCAACATTTTTTCTGGAAGAAACGCATGGTAAGGATCTGGATTATATGGAAGTGGATTAAGGCGCTTTGTTTTGGGCAATTTCATTTGGGCGTTCCCCTTTCTTAAACAAGAAAGGGGCGGGCTTGGAGTTTATCCTGAGCCCTTCGACTGCGCTCAGGACAGGCTCCATCGAAGGGCTTCAATCTTTTTGAGAAGAACAAAAAGGATTTCCGCGGAATTTATCCAGAGCCTGTCGAAGGAATCCCTAACGCGGCATGGATCAACGCAAGATATTTAGTTCAAATTTTTGAAAATGTAAATTACGTTAAAGCCAAGCAGCTAATTTTTAATTATCAAATTAACATATTAAAATGAGCAAAAAAACAGTTGTAATAGGAGCTTCCGATAATCCGGAAAGGTATTCGTATAAGGCCACAATAGCCTTACAAAGGCGCAATCATGAAGTAATACCAGTTGGTATTCAGGATGGTGAAATAAACGGATTAAAGATCCTTAAGGAGAAAGTTGATATAGATAATGTTGATACAATAACGTTATATGTGGGACCAAAAAATCAACCATCCTGGTTTGAATACATCATTGGCTTAAAGCCTAAGCGAGTGATTTTTAACCCGGGCACAGAAAATCCTGAGTTTGAACAATTGTTACAACAAAATAATATTGAAACTGTTGAAGGGTGTACGTTGGTAATGCTGTCGATCGGGAATTACTAAGTTGCATCCTGATCCTTAAATGTTAAAAATATTTAAGGAATAGGAGAGTGTTGTAGAGAATCAATGTTTTTTTGTATCATTTGCTAAATACGGACTCCAATAACCAAAATATCATCAACTTGTTCAGTGT
>JAZKBX010000248.1:0-5206 GCA_040388455.1 Bacteroidota bacterium | reverse complement strand
ATAACCTCCATCCGAGCTGTTTGTTCCTAAATTTAGCCAGTTGGCTGATTGGAGAGAAGGCGGTTGTGGATTATCTATTAAATATTCTTCATAAACCTGTTGAGCTGTTTTACCGGGGAATTTACCTGTGGCCGGATCTATGCGGCTTTCCATAGCGTATTCCCAGCGTTTAAATTGTTTCCACCCGGCAGCTTTTGTTTTTACTCCATTTTCATAATAATAACCTTTGTTAACCTTAAAAGGGGCCCAATACTCATTAAAAGCATTTTTGTAATCAAACAGCGTTAATTCTCCTTTTGATTTGTTTGCAGGTAAATTTTTTAGCCAGGCTTGGGAATTTGCAATGGTGCTAAAGAACAACATTACGACCGTAAATTTTATAAATAGCTGTGTTTTCATAATGCGTTATGGTTAAAAATTATTTTATCATTAATCTTTATAAGTTAATTCCCTAAGGTAATCAGCCACACTTTCCCGACAAGCTCGAAATGACCGTGCGCGCTGTCATTTCGAGCTTGTCGAGAAAATTGTGTGTAAGCATTTTAACCCTCAATTTCGTTGTAAACAGTATAACGTATTTTAACTTATTGTAAGTTTATTAAATAGTATTTCGTAATATTTAAATAACTTGTTATGAAATTAAATTTTTCAGTGAATTCAAATAACGTTGTTTCCAGGAAGCTTTAACAGCACATTAACAGGCCGTTATGTTTTATATGTAAAAAAAAATTCAATCATTGCCATACTATGAATGAATTACCGGATTCCCGTTCTCTTAAAAAGTTTATGCATTAAAAGCCGGCTTTACTTTACGCTGTTAACAAAGATAAACGAATACTTTATTAAAAAAAATTCGAAAAGGTAAAAGAACTGTTAACTCAAAATTAAATATACAGCCACCTTCCAAATTTTTTTTTGATCATTGATTGTTCAATAGTATTCTAACAACATTGTTTTTTAGAATGGCTAAATTTATTTGATCGGTCAGAGTAAGAAATAGTCGTTATCTTTGTAGCCTTAAATTTTTTTACATTTTTTACCCATTTTATAATAACATGAGAATAATCACAACATTATCGTTCGGAATATTTCTATTATCCGCAAATGCACAAACAATGACCCCGGAAATGCTACTGCAGTTGGGCAAACTGAGCACAAATGGTATCACCAAAGATGGTAAGTCCATTGTTTACAGTGTTCGTAAATACAGTGTAGCTGAAGATAAGGCATCAACAAAAAAATACATAATGCCAGTTTCAGGAGGCGATGCAACTCAAATTGAGAGTACAGAAGGCCTTTTAGTGAACGACCGTATTTCTTCTGACGGAAAATACAGCATTTCCAGCAATGAAGTGAAGGTGAAAAATATATATGGAAAAGATGTATATCCTCAGCTAAAAAATTCAGATGTAATGATCTATGATAATCTTAATTACCGTCACTGGGACACCTGGGAGGATGGTTCTTTCGGACACGTATTTTTAAATACACTAAAAGATAAAAAAATTACAGACAGCATTGATATCATGCCGAATGAGGCTTTTGATTGTCCGCAAAAACCATTTGGTGGTGACGAAGACCTTATCTGGAGCCCTGATGGGAAACAAATACTTTATGTTACAAAAAAGAAATTCGGAAAAGATTATGCCTTGAGCACCAATACTGATATCTATTCTTATTCTGTGGAAACCGGTAAAACGGTTAATTTAACAGCTGGTATGGAAGGGTATGACATGAAACCTGCGTATTCTTCAAAAGGAGATCTGGGTTTTTTAAGCATGAAAACCGATGGTTATGAATCAGATAAAAACGACATAGTTGTTGACAACGGAACAGCTAAATTAAACCTTACAAAAGGGTGGGATGGAACTGTTGATGATTTCAAATGGAGTGCAGATGGAACAAAAGTATTCTTTACAGCTGCTACGGATGGTACCGTTCAGCTTTTTGTTGTTGACTATCCGGGAAATACAAAAAAATTGCCGGTTGTTAAACAAATCACCAAGGGCGATTTTGATGTTCGCGGAATGGTTGGACAGGCAGGTAATACAATGATCGTAGAGATCACAGATATGAATCATGCTGCTGAAATTTATGCAGCCGATATAACGACAGGTCAAACCAAACAGCTTACTCATATAAATGATGCAGCCTATAAATCGATTACACTTGGTAAAATTGAAAAACGTTTTTTAACAGCTACTGACGGACTGCCATTAATGGTATGGGTTATTTACCCCCCGAATTTTGATCCAACAAAAAAATATCCAACCCTATTGTATTGCCAGGGTGGACCGCAATCTCCTTTAACTCAGTTTTATTCTTACCGTTGGAATTTCCAGTTGATGGCAGCAAACGGGTACATTGTTGTAGCGCCAAACCGCAGAGGAATGCCGGGACATGGAGTAAAATGGAATGAACAGATCAGCCGCGATTATGGTGGGCAGAATATGAAGGATTATTTAATTTCCATTGATGAGTTAGCAAAAGAGCCTTATGTTGATAAAACCAGATTGGGCTGCGTTGGTGCCAGTTTTGGTGGTTATTCTGTTTATTTTTTGGCAGGAATACACGAAAATCGTTTCAAAACGTTTATTGCACACGATGGTATTTTTGATTGGAAAAGTATGTATGGAACTACCGAAGAGATCTTTTTTGTAAACCAGGATCTCGGTGGACCATACTGGGAAAAAGATAATGTTGCAGCACAAAAGAGTTGTAACGAATTTAACCCTATCAATTTTGTAAAAAAATGGAACACTCCTATGTTGATCATCCAGGGAGGAAAAGATTACAGAGTGCCTATTGAACAGGGCCTAGGGGCATTTCAGGCAGCACAGCTATTGGGAATAAAAAGTAAATTGCTTTATTTTCCAAATGAAAATCATTGGGTGCTGAAAGATCATAACGGACTTGTTTGGCAACATGAATTTTATAAATGGCTGAAAGAAACGATGTAAGTTTTTTTGAGTTTTTGAGTTTGGGATCCTAATAATTTTAAAACGTTGTAATTATGGAAAAAGATAAATTTCTCCCCTTGATACTATTTGTTTTCTCAGGTGTGTTTTTTTTCAGTTCATGCAAAAAGGATAAGGATGAAGTTCCTGTAGTTACACCACCACCAGCGGCTGTGTGCACTCCCGATACCGTGTTTGATGGGGGAACCACAATAAGCCCCCGCTTGATCTTTAAATTTAAATTTGACAGCACACAGGTTCGATTGAATAATGTGGGAGCATCTTCTACAATTCCTTCAGGTAATGCAGGCCAATCGCCAAAATTTAATTTGATGAGTCAACATTATATTGAATTAGCAGGAGATCTGGATTCTCTTGGACATGGCCAGATTTTATATGTGGGAGCATCAACTAATACAGGTGGTGCAAATGCAATTAATTACTGTTCGTCAACTGTTACAGGAGAAGGAGATGTATTTTTCTCAAAACCTTTAAGTGAAATAACTCCCGGAAGCTATAAATGGCTGAGGGTATCACTTGCTTATCAAAATTATGATATTGAGTATAAAGCAAATGCAATTCCCGGAAATCATATTGGAACCGGAACATTAGCTTCATTCATTGGGTACAAAACATATATATCAAGTTATAAGATCAATGGTAGTGCTTATGCACCATCAAACGCTGCAGGAGGCGTTGGCAATCACGTACAAGGTTATTGGGGTTTTGAAACCAATGTATTGGGTACCAATTATTTTGTTGACGGACAGGCACCTGCAGGCGCAACCACTGTTCCTAACCCTTTATTTGCTTCTTCTCCCATACCTTCAGGAAGTTGTGTTGTTACAGGGCAATTTGTGAACAATACACAAACTAATACACCTCTTTTAATTTCAGGTACCGAAACACAGGATATTGTTATCACTGTTTCTTTATCAACAAATAAAAGTTTTGAGTGGCACGAAGTAACTGCCGATGGATATTACCAACCTGAAGTTGGTGAATATGTTGTTGATATGGGTATTCGTGGGCTTATTCCTACTGTACAATAAAAATATAAACGAAGGAGTGATGCTTAACGTTCCGCTCGAAACGGTCATGTGCGCTGTCGTTTCGAGCGGAGTCGAGAAATTGTGGGAAGGTTAGAAGCTGTTTGAATAAAAATTAAACAAGCTCTTAAAGCCCAATAAAAGCTGCAAAATCCCCTTTCATTTGAGAATGCTGCGTTAGGGATTGCAGCGAAAATCCTTTTCTTTTTAGAAAAGATTGTAGCGGAAAGCCCGCCCTTTCTTTTTTAAGAAAGGAACGCCCAAATCAAAAAAATTCAGATAAATTATTTTTTTACTATCGATAAATTATGCAAACAGGCCACTTCCAAGGAATTACCAATAAAAAAAGGCTATCTCAAAATTCTGAGATAGCCTTTTAAAAATCTACTTATTCTAACTACGAAACAAGTTTTTTCTCATTACGCTTGCGCTCAGTTTCATCTAAATAAACTTTACGTAAACGGATAGATTTCGGAGTGATTTCAACATACTCGTCACCTTGAATATACTCCATTGCCTCTTCTAATGAAAAAGTAATTTTTGGAGCGATACGCATTTTATCATCCGTACCGGAAGCGCGCATGTTGGATAATTTTTTCTCTTTTGTGATGTTCACCACAATATCATCCTGACGGTTGTTTTCACCGATCACCTGTCCGCAATAGATAGGGTCTCCTGCTTCAACAAAAAACTTGCCGCGATCCTGCAATTTATCAATTGAATAAGCAATAGAAGTGCCTTGTTCACCTGAAATTAAAACACCACTTCCACGGTTAGGAATAACACCTCTCCATGGTTCGAATGCTTTAAAACGGTGCGCCATAATAGCCTCACCAGCTGTTGCAGTTAAAATATTGTTACGTAAACCAATGATACCACGCGATGGAATTTCAAATTCGATGTGTATCAAGTCGCCTTTTGGCTCCATGATTTTTAGGTCGCCTTTGCGTTGAGTTACATATTCAATTACTTTACCCGAAACCGGTTCTGGAACATCAACAGTTAAATATTCGATCGGCTCACATTTTTTTCCGTCAATTTCTTTTATAATAACTTGAGGCTGACCAACTTGTAGCTCATATCCTTCACGTCTCATTGTTTCAATTAAAACAGATAAGTGAAGAATACCACGTCCAAACACAAGATAAGAATCAGCTGAATTGGTTTCTTCCACTTTTAGTGCAAGATTTTTTTCCAATT
>JAZKBX010000247.1:4723-5166 GCA_040388455.1 Bacteroidota bacterium | reverse complement strand
TAATTAAATCAAAAATATTAATGAACCCCCAGTTAAAATGAAGTTTTGGAGCTTTTTTGCATGAATTTAAAATTGGCAAAAAGCTTTCTACACTTACACTATCTAATTAAAAATCAATACAATAGATGTTTGAAGGGCTAAAATTATTTTTTACTAACAAAATATTGTTAAGAACTAAGCTATATTTATTTCAACAATTACACGTAAAAAATCATCTGACCAATGTTACTTTTCCAATATATTGATGAAAACCATTTTCAACATCGTCCTCAAAAGTAATTTTATAAACGTATACATCACTTTTACATAATTTATTTTTGAAATGACCATTCCAACCTTCTTCAGTATTGGTGGTCTCAAAAATTTTTGTTCCCCATCGGTCAAAAATTAAATAGGAGTAATCATGCACACCTATAACCTTTGGTTTAAATATTTCATTTAAT
>JAZKBX010000247.1:0-4713 GCA_040388455.1 Bacteroidota bacterium | reverse complement strand
GAGTAAGCTGTATCATAACAACCTGAAAGATTTACAACTACCTGCATAACAGTATATTTACCTATAATGGTATACTTATGCATTGAATCACAATTACTGCTATTACTCCCGTCTCCCCAAAAAACTTCGCAATCAGAGGCTAAAGTGCTTTGATCAGACATTGTAATATAGGGATCAGAAATAGTAACAATGGATGGATTAAGAGTAAAACCAGCTATGGGTGTAGGATTTACCGTAATTGGAGTAGGCAATATGGCTGTGTCCTTACATCCATATTCACTAGTGATCGTTAAACTAACATTATAGGTGCCGGCAGATGAATAGGAGATCAAGGGATTTTGCATGGTGGAGCTGGTTCCATTTCCAAAATTCCAATAATACGTTAATGAGAATGCAGAAACTGAACTATCAGTAAATTGAACCGGGTTTAAAACACATCCTAAAATTGTAGATGATTCAAAAAGTGCAATTGGCTTTGGATAAACATGAACAGAATCAGTAAAACTTTTTGTGCATCCATTTTCGCTAATGGTAAACATTACCGGGTAAACGCCTTCCGAATCAAAAACAACATTTGTAGGATTTAGCTGACTGGATGCAGAGGGAGATGCAACTGAACCAAAATTCCACCCTAGCGTTCCATTTCCCATATAAGCCCCACCACCAGCAAAATCAAAACTATTGTTATAAACACACTCCCCGGGAGGTGCTGCAAATGCCGGGGCAAGTAAAGGATAAATATAAAAAGTATTGGCCTGAGTATCTGCACATAAAGTTCCCGGATTAATAATTAATGTTACGGTATATATACCGGAATCAGCGTAAGTCCAGGTTGGCGATACCACATTTGATGTATCAAGGTTTGTAGAGGAATCGCCAAAATCCCAATGATAATTAAATGCATTTACGCTGTTCTGGGTAAAATTTACATTATAGCCAAAACAAAATTGAGTTTGCTGTGGTATTGAAGCCACAGGCAAATTAGGACAGTCCACCACATTGAATTGAAAATCTCTTTTATTTGCGTCCATAAATACACCGTTGCGATATTCACTTACACAAACACCTACCACCCACTGCCCAAGCATATTTGGAGTTCCGGTCATAAAACCATTTTGAGGGTTAATGTTCAATCCGGGTGAAGCACTAAGTGGATAAGCGGCATTATATGGTGCAAGCCAGGGAACAAAAGGATACGGAGCAGGTGATGCGACAGCCGGGCACCCAGCAGCGGCTCCCTGAGCACCTAATATAGGACAAGATGCATCTAAACCTGTGAAAGGATCGCATAGTTCGTAATACAATGAATCACCATCAGGGTCGGTTGCTGCATGGTTGAAACTTAATGGAACTCCTAAACAAAGAAATATAGGAGGGAAATTAATGTAATGTGGACTGCTATTATTAATTCCTGATGCCGGGTCGGGAATATGCGCCATGTAGGTTGAACCAACACCTCCCGGATTAATCAAATTTAAAATTGAATTATTTCTACAGCAGCGTTGGTAGGTGATATTATATCCACCGGCAATCGGAGGTAAATTTACTATGGCAATATATATTGCTTCCTCCACGCAAACATTTGCAGGAGGTATAAAACAGGGATTATTAACGGTAACCGGTAAAATTACTGATCCGGGAAAGGGAATTTCTACGCTATCTATGAAATTCCCGGTATTATCAAAAATAAAAATTGTTGCAGGATTATCATACTGTGCATTTCCAGAAGCACAATCTCTATACAATTTTAAAGTAATACGGTAATTATTACCACCTAAAAAATCATAAAAAATTTCGCCACCTACAATGTGAGTTGCGAAACTTTTTAAAGAAAACACTAACAAAAATAAAAACAGCAGATAACGTTTAATTTTCATTTATGATTATTCATTGCCGTAATTCATAGCAGATTATTTTTCTGTGATCAATAAAACGATCCTACGGCCAGCCTGGGATGACAAAACCAAAGGTACTCCATTATAAGTACTTTTTGTAGCTGTAACACCACTACCCAACAGCACAGTTTGTAACAATTGAGCAGGAGTTAAGGATAAACTGGTAGTTAACCGGGACCAGGAAGTAGCAATTAATGCAGGGATTTTTTTTTTGAAAAGAGTTTTTTTGAAAATCATAAAAATACATTTTAGATTGTTATGAGATCGAGGGCAAAGGGTTATTGTACGAAGGGATGTTCGGAGAAGCCTAATAGCTAAGGTGCTCAATATGTCCTTTCCTCCAATTTGTAATTCGTCCCCTAAATACTGTCCAATTTTAGCGAAGCAGCGTAACTCTTCCTATTTTTCGTTTTTTAACACCACGCATACTTTCCACATCAAAAACACAAGTGAATACATCTGACATTGTTTTTTCACCTTTGTAAGTTCCATCCCAACCAATAGTAATATCAGAGGACTCAAAAATAAATTTACCCCAACGATCAAAAATACGCATCCTGTATGTTTTTATACCTGCTCCATACCCCATAAAAAAATCATTGTTTCCATTTTTATTTGGTGTAAAGGCATCCGGAAAATAAAAATAAAAATCCGGCAGTATTTCTACTATTTTGAAAGAGGTGTCGGAGCATCCATTGGGATTGATTGAAATAAGCATTACAGTATAGGTTCCATCATCAGCATAAAAATGTTCAGGGCTTGCGAGTGTTGATGTTGAATCATCAGAGGCATCTCCAAAATTCCAGAAATAGGTAACTGCACCAACAGAAAGATCGTTGAATGTTACTGCTTGGTTTGTAGTAAATACAGGTTGAAAATCAGAACTTATAGGATAAACAGTAACGTTTACAGTGTCTTTTTTTGAATAGCCGCATAAATCTGTAACTTGCAAAGTATATACAGCTGACGTTGGAGGAAGAACAGTCACCGAATCCATTGTGGTGACATTGGGAGTCCAAAGATAAGTATAGCCAGGTAATCCATTGATAACATCAGCATCGAGCAATACTTGTTCGCCCCCACAAATAATCGTATCATTATTGAGTGTCACTTGCATTGGTACATAGGCTGAATAATTGAAAGTTGCAGTATCAGAAGCTGTGTTTCCACAACTATCACTTACCGTTACAATATATGTTGTTGTTAACAATGGATTAATATGTACGGTATCAACAGTTCCTACCACATTTGACCAGCCACCAGTTCCTGAGGCATTTACCCACGTATATGTAAACCCTCCAACAGCAACTCCTCCAGCTGTATTTGCGGTCAAAAACAAACCTTGGGCAGGACAAACCAAAGTAGTATCATCATTTAAACTTACTTTGAGCGGTGGGGTGTCAACAATATAGATGTTTTTAATTAATGTATCGGTTCCGCTACATGGATTTATAACATACAAAGACAACATGGCCGTTTCCGTGCCTTCAATTAGTAAATCCGGAAGAGAATTTATAATTATTAAAGCAGAATCCTGACCAGCAGCAAACTGAACACTATCACCAATAAAAGAATAATCATCTCCATTAGTTGCTGTGCCGCTTAATGAATAGTAAAACGTTTCTGCATTTGCGCTATTTGCGACTCCTCTATTGACCAGCAATGAAGCGAAACCACAGCCTTCATAAATTGTAGAATCATTCCCAACTATAACACCTCCAAAATTTGTACCTGATGTTAAGGTGGTACTACCTGCGCTAGCAAAACTGCCGGCTTCTAAAAACACTCCCGAATCATAAATATTATCAAAAACATCAGCAATTGCAAGTTTAATGTGATAGGGTTGTCCGCAAATAACGGGAGCTATAGCGGTTAAGGGAGTAGTAAAACCATTGTATTGAATAGTTAAACCATCCGGTGCTGTTCCTGAACCAAACCCATCACCATTATCAAAATAATAAGCCGGGTTGTTTAATAAATTTACATTATTAATAGTTACGGGGGTACTTGATCCAGGTAAAAGAGCAATGTTTTGATTTACATAAGTTCCTCCTGCCGGGTTAGGTCCAGATATAAAAAAACCAAAAGCATCATTAAAATTTGAGTTTGCGTATACCATATACTCTTCAGATCCAAACGCATATCTAAATTTTATTGTATCTGATCCCGGAACAAAATCAAATTCCAAAAAAGCAGCATCATTTAATGATCCTGAAGCGATCGCAGATAAATCGGGATCTGAGGATGAAGTGCCAAAATCAGTAGCTTGACTTCCGGAATTGTTTGGGCCTATTGCATTGGCTATATCACCAGAAGCCATAATTACTCCTCCTGCAAAGCCAATATTGGACGATGAGCCAATAAAAGAACCAATAGCTGTGGGTGCACCATTATACGTAATATTTGTAGCCGTAAGCCCACCACCCAACAATACATTTTGAACCAATTGAGCAGGCGTTAATGCAGTACTTGTTATTAACTGCGCTTTGAGAGCAGGTGCAATTAGAAGCAAAACCGGAAAAACAAATCCTAAAAATAAGTTATGGAATTTTTTAAATTTTACCATTCTAAATTATTGTTTTATGGTGTGATTAACAAGCAAATATATCAAAATAAACCTTTTGTTGTGTTTTGTTTTTTTATCGAATTTCCGAAAAAAATAAATTATCACGAATCTAAATTTTAACAATTTCAAACAGATGATGTCAACTAAAATAAAAAGGTTGCACGAGCATAAAAAAATTCATCCATCCAAAAATTAAACGGACTTCCTTAGATGATGGTAGTGGTTAAAATTTGACTATTTTTGGGTAAATTT
>JAZKBX010000246.1:0-11411 GCA_040388455.1 Bacteroidota bacterium | reverse complement strand
TGTGATCGATTTAGTAAATTGAGCTTTATCGCCAATTTTCAAAGTCTTAATGTCAGCCATAGGATATAGTTTTACAGGTTTTTATTATTTACAAGATTTAAAGTTCCGTCAATCTTCCATATGTTTCAGGTCTTCTATCTCTGAAAAATTGCCATGTACCTCTCACTTCTTCAATCACATCAAGATCAAAATCGGCAATTAATAATTCATCTTTATCTTCTGATGCACATGCGAATATTTGTCCACGAGGATCCACAAAATAAGAGTTTCCATAAAACTTACCAAGGTTCCAAGGTTTTTCAACACCAACTCTATTGATACAACCCATAAAATAGCCGTTAGCAGCAGCATGAGCAGGTTGCTCCAGTTTCCACAAATACTGAGATAAACCTTGAACAGTTGCAGACGGATTGTAAACTATTTCAGCACCATTTAATCCTAGGCATCTTGCGCCATCAGGAAAATGTCTGTCATAACAAATATAAACTCCAACTTTTGCATACTTTGTTTGAAACACAGGATAACCAAGGTTTCCAGGTTTGAAGAAAAACTTTTCCCAGAAACCAGATGTTTGAGGGATATGGTTTTTTCTGTATTTACCAAGGTATGTTCCATCAGCATCAATTACTGCTGCTGTGTTATACAAAACACCTTCCTGCTCCTTTTCATAAATAGGAACAATAATTACCATGTTGTATTTTTTAGCATAAACAGACATTAAATCAGTAGTAGGTCCTGGTACTGATTCAGCAGAAGCATACCATTTTTTATCTTGTCCCGGACAGAAATAAGGTGTGTTAAAAATTTCCTGAAGACATAAGATCTGAACTCCTTTTCTACCAGCTTCTTCAATATACGGAATGTGCTTTTGCACCATCGCATCACAAATTTCTTTGATGGTTCCCTCTCCTTCTGTTAATGGAAGGCTCATTTGAATAAGTCCAGATTTAATAATTCTTGCCATAGTTGGTTAGTTTAGAGTTAAAAGTTTAGAGTTATGAGTTAAAAGTATTGAGTTAAAAATTTAGAGTTGTTTTGTTAAATATTTTTCTTTTGTTGTTAGTATAATACTACTTAGAATTTTCATTAGTTCATTACAATTATTTATTAAGACAGTATATTCGTCTTTTTCAATATAACCACTATCGGAAAGTAAATTAAGCCAATATGCAGTTTCTCTTGCTTCTTTTAGCGAGATACTCATTTTATGAAATAAAATCTCTTTTTGATTCCCCCGCTAAAGCCTCGTTAATGTTGGCCCCTATCGAAGTGCCAGAACGTAAAACTTGTTTGGATAAAATAAATTCTCTCTTTTCAGTTGATAAATTTTTATAAAGCTTAATTATTGCCAATGCAAAAGCATAAGATTTCTGACCAACTATACTTCCATTTTGTTTCACCAAACTCATAACTCTGCACTCTTAATTTTAAACTAAAGAAAACTTATTCCGCTTTATAAACTTCCCGTATCCTTTATCAACCAACAATTTATTATTATCCACAGCTACTTTGCCTCTTAAAATTATTGTTTTGCACTTACCAGTTATTTCCCATCCTTCATAACCGGAATAATCACAATTCATGTGATGGGTATTTACAGAAATTGTATGTTTTTCATTCGGATCAAAAATTACGATATCGGCATCAGAACCAACAGCAATGGTACCCTTTTGAGGATACATCCCAAAAATTTTAGCAACATTAGTGGATGTAACCTCTACAAATTTATTCAGACTTATTTTATCTTTTTTTACACCTTCTGAGAATAATAATTCCATCCTGTGTTCAATAGCAGGATGCCCATTGGGGATCTTTGAAAAATCATTTTCTCCCATCTTTTTTTGCTCCCACATAAACGGACAATGATCGGTAGCAACTACCTGAACGATTCCCTGATTAATTCCAGCCCATAAAGTAGCCTGGTCTTTTTTCTCTCTTAAAGGTGGACTCATCACCCACTTCGCAGATTCAAATCCTTTGTCGTAAAGAGAAGCATCAAGAACTAAATATTGAATACAGGTCTCCACAAAAACTTTTTGATTTCTTTTTGAAGCATCTCTGATATGGTTAAGTGCGCCTTCGCAAGTCATGTGAACTACATAGGCCGGCACTCCTGTATATTGTGCCATGTCGGCAAACCTTCCTGTAGCTTCTGATTCAGTAATTTCTGGTTGAGAAATATAATGATATAATGGAGAAAGTTTTCCTTCCGATCTATGTTTTGCAACCAGGTAATCGATCATATCGCCATTGGTTGCATGGGTGGTAACCATTCCACCTTGCTTCTTCACTTCATTCATCAAACCAACCATTTGGCGGTCGTCAATCATTAAAGCCCCTTTATAAGCCATGAATGTTTTGAAAGAAGTGATTCCTTCTATTTCAATCATGTCTTTTATTTCGGCTTTTGTATTTTCATTGAAATCCGTAACTGCCATGTGAAAGGAATAATCACCAACGGCATTTCCATCCGAACGGCTTTTCCATTCATTCAAAGCTGAATACAGTGATTTCCCTTGTGTTTGAAGAATGAAATCAATCACCATTGTGGTACCTCCAAAAAGAGCTGCACGTGTTCCTGTTTCGTAATTATCACTGGAATAGGTACCCATAAAGGGCATGTCAAGGTGAACATGTGGGTCAATACCACCGGGTATCACTAATTTATTTTTTGCGTCTATAACCTGGTCGGCAGTAACAGAAAGGTTTTTACCGATCGTAACTATTTTTTCGTTTTCGATATAAATATCTGCAATGTAATCATCAGCAGCAGTTATGATCCTTCCGTTTTTAATTAGTAATGACATAAATGTTTTTTTTAATTAACAAGTAGTTGAATTAAATAAATTAAAAACCAAATCTAATGAAAATATTTTAGAGGTTCAATATCCTTATCAGATAATTTACGATTTTTTTGAATAAAATTTGCTTATATTTAACTCTCATATTAATAAATAATTGGAACTGCATTTTTGAAAAAATAAATTTCCAGAAATCTACTTTTAGGCTTAAAAAAAACAGAAAAATTATTTTAGATTTTTTGATCCCAACAGAATGAAATCAGTATTTTCAACATTATCAGCAAAACAATTAAGATCAAAAGAATGCTAATGGTTAATATAATAAAAATACGTTCATGTTTGAAATAGGCACAGGAATAGGTGATATCACCGCATTTAAAAAAGGTATTGGAATGATGGGATATGGCATGCATTTCAATACTGTTGAAGAAATTGAAACACCTCTTTTTGCAAGAGCCTTTGTAATGAAAGATCCTTCGACACAAAAAAAAGTGGTGTTTGTAAATGCTGAAATTTGTTTTATTACAATCTCTATTAAAAGCGGAGTTATAAAAAAACTAAAGGAAAAACATCCTGAATTCGGTTATACCCATGATAATGTAATTTTAACGGCACAACACACCCACAGCGCCCCCGGTGGATATTCGCATTATGCTTTTTACAATTTAAGTATTCCGGGATTTGTTCCGGAAGTATATGAGACTATTGTAAATGGTATAGTGGAAGCAATTGTAAAAGCGGAAAATACTATTCAGCCTGCTAATCTCTACTTGAATACCGGGGCATTTGAACCGGAACTTGAAGTAGCCTTCAATCGCTCAATTAAGGCATACAATGCCAATCCTGAGGTGCAAAAAATTGATGCCGATAAAACACATCTTGCAGTTGACCGGGAAATGACCTTATTAAGAATAGAAGGGCTGAACGGAGAAAAAATTGGAATGATCAATTGGTTTGGTGTTCACACAACAAGTATTTCAAACGATAATACTAAAATTTGCGCTGATAATAAAGGATATGCTTCGACCTATTTTGAAGAAGATATCCGTTCCGGAAATGAGCAGAAAAATTTCATAGCTGTATTCGCACAGGGGGCTACGGGTGATATAAGCCCTAATTTCGTCTGGGATACAAATAAAAAATGGATGCGCGGGAAGTTTGAAGATGATTTTGAAAGTGCTAAATTCAATGGGAAATTGCAATATACAAAGGCCAAGGAAATTTACGATACAGCCCTGAAAAACCAACCATTGAAAAATGAAATTGATTATGTGAACATGTCTTTTGACTTTTCAAATGTTGTACCGGATACCGAATTTACAAATGGACAAAAAGCACAAACGGGCCCAGCTTGCCATGGTGTGGCCTTTTTTGTAGGAACCGCAGAAGCCCGTGGAATGAATGATACACTTGCTGCAATTGCACGTTTTTTCTCTCGTATCGTAAAAATTTATGAACTTACTAGAGCTAAGTTCGTATCGGAAGAAAAAGGAAATAAAATTCGCAATAAGTACAAAATACAAGGAAAAAAAGATATTCTGTTTGAAACAGGAGAAGGAAGAGTGCTTGGTACGTCTAACATTAGCAACCTTATTATTCCTTCGTGGGTAGATAAAGGAATTAAAACTTTTAAAACGCAATACCGCGATGGCGCTTTGAAAGCACCATGGATACCAGAAATACTTCCCTTACAAATAATAATTATCGGTGAACTGGCTATTGCTTCTTTTCCAGGCGAAATTACAACGATTGCCGGACTTAGGTTAAAGAATACCATTCAAGGTATTTTGGAAAAGAAAGGGATCAAAAAAGTAATAATATCGCCTTATGCGAATGCCTTTTGCGGTTATGTTACTACGTATGAAGAATATCAATGTCAACTTTATGAAGGTGGGCACACCGTTTTTGGTGAATGGACATTGGCTGCTTTTCAAACTAAGTTTAAAGAACTGGCTTTACAACTGCTTAAACCCACAGAAGATAGGACGATTGATAAAAGTGTTGTTCCTATTGAATTTACGAATGAAGAGTTAAGTAAAAGAAGTTATTCGGAAGTTTAATCTTTCTCTTTCGCAATTTATTTTTATGCTGAACATTAATTTACGACTTTTATTTTTACATCGTTCTTAGAATAAGATTTATTTGGGCGTTCCCTTTCTAAAAAGAAAGGGCCGGGCTTTTCGCTTCAATCTTCTCCCCCGCCAATTGGCGGGAGAGAAGGATTTACGCTACAATCCCTAACGCGGCATAACGATAAAAGAGAGAACGTATATATTTAAAAACATTCATGGAGAACTTTTCAAGAAATTATAATTATTACAAAGAGATTTTTAAAGATACTCCCATGCCTTTTGCTTTTGTTGATATGGAATTATTCAATAAAAATAGTGAAGACATCATAAAAAGAGCAGGTGATAAAAAAATCAGGATTGCTTCAAAATCCATACGCAGTTTGGATCTGATAAAAAAAATCCTTTCTTCAAATTCAATATTTCAAGGCGTGATGTGTTATCATCCCTTGGAGGCAATTTACCTTAGCGAAAATGGCTTAGATGATCTGTTAATTGCTTACCCAATTTTTAATGAACAACATATTTCTGCAATTTGTAAAGAGATCAAAAAAGGAAAAACAATAATTGCAATGGTTGATCTGCCGGAACACGCAGAGCAGCTTAATCGAATTGCTGCGCAGGAAAATTGCATTCTTCCTGTATGTATGGACATTGATATGTCGAGCGATTTTGGCTTTTTGCATTTTGGAGTAAGACGTTCCCAAATATCAACTGCAGAGAAAGCGATGAAATTATTTCATCAGATAAAAAAATTAAAGAACTTACGTTTGGATGGAATAATGGGCTATGAAGCACAAATAGCAGGCGTTGGTGATTTGACAGACAGCGCTATTAAAAATTTTGTAATACCTCTTTTGAAAAAAAAATCTGTAAAAAATATTTGCAAACTACGATCAGAAATTGTGAATGAAATTCAATCACAAGGCCACCAATTAAAGTTTGTAAATGGCGGTGGAACTGGCAGTATGGAGACAACGATAACTGAATCCTGTATTACTGAAATTACTGTTGGCTCCGGATTTTATTCTCCTGGTTTATTTGATAATTATAGTAACTTCCAACATTTACCAGCTGCAGCTTACGCAATTGAAATCACCCGTAATCCAAAACCATCTGTTTATACCTGTTACGGTGGAGGATACACAGCATCAGGCTCTATGGAGAAAAATAAAATCCCAAAGCCATACCTGCCTGCTGGAGCAACATTAATTGAAACAGAGGGTGCAGGGGAAGTGCAAACACCAATAGTTTACAAAGGAACAGAACAATTAAAATTAGGTGATCCTATTTTTATGCGTCATGCAAAAGCCGGTGAATTATGCGAACGGTTTAATTCGCTATTGTTAGTAGCCGATGGAAAAATTATCGAAGAAGTTAAAACTTATCGTGGGGATGGGAAATGTTTTTTGTAAAAAGTACAAAAAGTTTGCATCTATATTAGACTTTATATAAGTTAAAATGCTTTGAAATTTTCTTTTTTATCTAAATGCTTTATTCAATAAGTCATTGCGAGACTTTTTCAGTCGAAGCAATCTCATTTATAGATGTGAGATTGCTTCGGTCGCGAAAAACTCCCTCGCAATGACGCTCCAAATGGACATTCAATTATTTTAATAAACTAACTTATATAAAGTCTAATTAATTTATATTTCATTAATTTTATCA
This sequence comes from Bacteroidota bacterium, assembly GCA_040388455.1. Taxonomy (GTDB): domain Bacteria; phylum Bacteroidota; class Bacteroidia; order 2-12-FULL-35-15; family 2-12-FULL-35-15; genus 2-12-FULL-35-15. The sequence continues at coordinate 4,873 of JAZKBX010000246.1, read as the reverse complement.
CATGTCAAATTCACAACAAAACAATTGGAGCAACTGGTCAGGTTCAGTGCAGTGCACTCCCAAAGAGATTCAAAAACCGGCATCTCAAGAAGAAATACAAACAATAATTCGTAATTGTGTTGAACAAAAATCCACTATTCGTATGGTTGGTTCCGGACACTCCTTTACAGAATTAGTAGGCACGCAAGGAACAATTATTTCTTTAGACCTTTTACAAGGTTTGGAAAATATTGATACAGAAAAAAAAGTAGCAACTGTACTTGCAGGAACAAAGTTAAAATCGCTTGGCGAATTATTATTGAGTAATAACCTTGCCCAAAAAAATCTTGGTGATATAGATGTGCAATCAATTGCAGGAGCTGCCAGTACCGGAACTCATGGCACCGGAGTTACACTTGGCAGTGTTTCAACTCAAATACTTGAAATTACTTTAATTACTGCAAAAGGGGAAATTATGGTTTGTTCTGAAAATCAAAATAAAGATATTTTCAAAGCTGCACAGGTTTCTCTTGGGACCTTAGGAATTATCACAAAAATAAAACTTCAACTGGTACCTGCTTATAAATTAAAATATGTAAAAGGAAAAACTAGTCTTGATGATTGTTTGAATAACCTTGAAAAATACAAAAATGAAAATCGCAATTTCGAATTTTACTGGTTTCCTCATACTAACATCGTTCAGACAAAAACGCTGAACATCACAGATGAAGAACCAATGAAGAGCTCCTTCATGAAATATTTTAATGATATGGTCCTTGAAAATGGAGCATTTAAAGTATTGAGTGAATTGTGCAGAATGTTTCCTTCACTTTGTAAAAGAGTAAGCAAGATCTCTGCAGCAGCTGTTTCTACTGGTGTTGATATAAATTACAGCACCAAGATATACGCTACTCCCCGCTTGGTAAAATTCCAGGAAATGGAATATAATCTGCCTGCAGAAAAAGCTGTGGAAGCATTGAACGAAATGAGAGATTGCATCAACGCAGCTAATTTCAAAGTTCATTTCCCTATTGAAGTTCGGTTTGTTAAAGCAGATGATATGTATTTAAGTCCTGCTTACCAAAGGGATTCGGTATATATAGCGGTTCACATGTATAAGGGTATGGAATACAAAACATATTTTGATGCAATGGAAACTATTTTCAAAAAGTACAATGGAAGGCCGCATTGGGGGAAGATGCACACAAGAACAGCGAAAGAGCTTTCTCAATTGTATCCTATGTGGAATAAGTTTCAGGAAATACGAAATGAGCTTGATCCAAAGGGATTGTTTATGAACGATTATCTTAAAAAATTAATGGTGGAATAAAAAAATATTTTTTATTCCACCACTTAACTTTTTTAACGAATACAAACAAAAATTTTATACCGCCAACTTTTTATAACGCACACGCTTCGGTTCTACATTGCCTAAACGTTTTTTCTTGTTTTCTTCGTATTCAGAATATCCTCCTTCGAAATAATAAACTTGTGAATTACCTTCAAATGCGAGGATATGGGTACATACGCGATCCAGGAACCAACGATCGTGGGAAATGATAACTGCACAACCGGCATAATTCTCTAAACCCTCTTCCAATGCACGAAGTGTATTAACATCCAAATCGTTTGTTGGCTCATCCAGTAATAAAACGTTGGCTTCTTTTTTTAAAGTCAAAGCTAAATGCAAACGGTTACGTTCACCACCAGAAAGTATTCCACATTTTTTTCCCTGATCCGAACCATTGAAATTGAATTTAGAAACATAGGCCCTGGAATTCAATGTTTGTCCACCAATTACAATATTCTCACTTCCGCCTGTCAATACTTCGTAAACAGTTTTGTTAGGATCAATATCAGCATGCGATTGATCGACATAACCGATCTTAACGGTTGAACCAATTTTAAATTCACCGGTATCAGGAGTTTCTTCCTTCATGATCATACGAAACAACGTAGTTTTACCGGCACCATTTGGTCCAATGATACCAACAATTCCGGCAGGAGGTAATTTAAAATTCAAATGTTCGTATAATAATTTATCACCAAATGCTTTTGATACATCAATGGCTTCAATCACTTCGTTACCTAAACGAGGACCATTCGGAATAAATAATTCTAATCTTTCTTCTGTTGCTTTTGAGTCAGCACCAAGCATTTTTTCATAATTCTCTAAACGCGCTTTTGATTTAGATTGGCGACCTTTCGCGCCCTGGCGCACCCAATCTAACTCTCGCAATAACGTTTTTTGTCTTTTACTTTCTGTTTTCTCCTCTTGCGCTAAACGTTTTTGTTTTTGCTCCAACCAATCAGAATAATTCCCTTTCCATGGAATACCTTCACCACGGTCTAATTCCAGTATCCATCCAGCCACATTATCAAGGAAATAACGATCGTGAGTAACAGCAATAACAGTTCCTTTATAATTTTTTAAATGTTGCTCCAACCAATCAACGGATTCCGCATCCAAATGGTTGGTAGGCTCATCTAATAGTAATATCTCAGGTTCCTGGATCAATAGGCGGCATAAGGCAACACGTCTGCGCTCACCACCCGACAAATTCAACACGGGGGTATCGCTTTCCGGACAACGCAATGCTTCCATAGCTTGTTCCAAACGATTATCTAAATTCCACAGATCAAACTGATCAATTTGATCCTGTAATTTTGCCTGACGATTGATGAGTTTATCCATTTCATCAGCTGTCATTTCTTCAGCAAATTTGTTATTTACTGCTTCGTATTCATTCAAGATATCCATGTGCTCCTGAGCACCTTCACGAACGATCTCTATAACAGTTTTTGAATTATCTAACTGTGGTTCCTGCTCAAGCATTCCAATTTTATAACCCGGAGAAAAGTGAATTTCTCCCTGATAGTTTTTTTCAACTCCAGCGATGATCTTCAGCAATGTGGATTTACCGGAACCATTTAAACCTAAAATACCAATTTTAGCTCCGTAATAAAATGACAGGTAAATATCTTTCAAGATCGTTTTACCTGCGGGTAACGTGCGACTCACGTTTACCATCGAAAAAATAATTTGTCTGCCTTCTGACATTGTTAAAATAAATTAGTGAATTAGAGATCTGGTGAAATAGAAAATTTTGATAAAAAAAATTAAAGAGTATTGATATTAACAAATTCTCTAATTCTCTATTTAACTAAATCTCTATTTTTATAAAGTGTAAATATCGGAAATTTATTGGGAAAAATAAAGGAGTATTTTAAACCCGATTGATTTTATTGAACGAATACATTATGTACATTCGTGCTTAAGAGAAACGACAAAAAAATGGAATTTATAGACGAAAAAATAGAAGCCTATGCATTAGCGCATTCACAGGCGGAATCAGATATCTTAAAAAAACTCAATCGGGAAACTCATGCTAATGTAATGATGCCGCGAATGCTTTCAGGGCACATGCAAGGTAACCTCCTGAACATGATGAGTAAAATGATACAACCCAAACAAATTCTGGAAATAGGAACGTATACCGGGTATTCGGGTATTTGCCTTGCACAAGGGTTACAGGAAAATGGCAAATTACATACTATTGACATTAATGAGGAATTAGAATTGCTGGTTCGCAAGTTTTTGGAAGAGGCCGGATTAACCAATAAAATCAATTATTACATTGGTAATGCGTTGGATATTATTCCAACTATCAAGGAAACATTTGATCTGGTTTTTATTGATGCTGACAAAAAAAATTATTCCACGTACTACGATCAGGTTTTTGAGAAAGTTAGAAGCGGGGGCTACATTATAGCCGATAATGTGCTATGGAGCGGTAAAGTGCTGGATGCTCCCGAAAAAATGGATGCAGATACCAAAAACATTGATGCGTTCAATAAAAAAATCCATAATGATGATCGTGTCGAACACATGTTATTGCCTGTAAGGGATGGTTTGATGATCGTTAGAAAAAAATAAAAGCTCCACCGGCTCTCCCTCCTTCGGCAAAAGCTCAGGATAAACTCGGAGAGGAGATGAAGTGGTTTATACTAATAAAATATGATAATAGATTTAAGAAGCGACACGGTCACGAAACCATCAAAAGACATGTTAGATGCTATGTTCAATGCGGAAGTTGGTGATGATGTTTTTGGTGAAGAGCCAACTGTTAATGCGCTGGAAGAAAAAGCTGCTAAATTATTTGGCAAAGAAGCAGCTTTGTTTTGCCCTTCAGGCACCATGACCAATCAAATAGGGATCAAATTACATACTCAACCCGGTGATGAAGTGCTTTGCGATGCCACAGCACATATTTATAATTACGAGGGTGGAGGAATTTCTTTTAATTCCGGTGCGCAGGCAAAATTATTACAAGGCATACGGGGACAAATTTCTGCACAACAAGTTGTAGAAAATATAAATCCGAATTATGACTGGTTAACACGCACCAGCCTTGTGTGCATTGAAAACACTGCTAATAAAGCAGGAGGGAGTTTTTATTCCTTAAAACAAATGCAAGAACTTGCAGTTGTGTGCAAAGAAAATAAATTAAATTATCATTTGGATGGCGCACGGATTTTTAATGCCATTATTGAAAACGATTACACTCCATCAGATATTGGAAAACTATTCGATTCTATCTCTGTTTGTTTATCCAAAGGTTTGGGCGCACCTGTAGGTTCTCTTCTATTGGGCGATAAAGAATTTATCCGCAAAGCACGAAGAGTGCGTAAAGTTTTTGGTGGAGGAATGCGTCAAGCCGGTTACCTTGCTGCTGCAGGTATTTATGCATTGGATAATAATTTAACCCGCTTAAAGGAAGATCACAAACGCGCGAAACAATTGAGTGTAGTAATTAATGGATTGGACTTTGTTGATAGTGTATTACCGGTAGATACCAATATCATTATTTTTAATTTGAAAGAAAATGTAAGA
>JAZKBX010000245.1:0-5737 GCA_040388455.1 Bacteroidota bacterium | reverse complement strand
GGTTTGGCGGCACCACGTCATTCGATGAAAAATTATTTTTATAAAAATGCCGATTCCGATGAAATGATCTTTGTTCACAAAGGCAAAGGAACCCTACGCACCTTCATGGGTAACATTCCTTTTGAATATGGCGATTACCTTATCATTCCGCGTGGTATGATCTATCAGATGGAATTTGATACCACCGAAAACCGTTTATTTTATGTTGAGTCACATTCGCCTTTTTATACTCCACAACGTTACAAAAGCTCATCGGGACAGCTGTTGGAGCATTCTCCGTTTTGTGAACGTGATTATAAATTACCCCGGGATCAGGAAACACATGATGAGAAAGGTGATTTTATGATCAAGATAAAAAAAGAAGGAATGATGCACGAATTCGTTTATGCTACACATCCTTTTGATGTAATTGGTTGGGATGGATACAATTTCCCTTATGGTTTCAGCATTCATAATTTTGAACCAATAACAGGTCGCGTACATCAGCCACCACCGGTGCACCAGACATTTGAAACATCAACATTTGTGGTGTGTTCATTTGTTCCGCGCTTATATGATTATCATCCGCGATCAATACCAGCTCCTTACAATCACAGCAATATTGATAGTGATGAGGTGTTGTATTATGTGGATGGAGATTTTATGAGCCGAAATAATATTGAGCAAGGACATATTACATTGCATCCAAAAGGCATTCCACACGGACCTGCACCCGGAGCTATGGAACGAAGCATCGGACAAAAAGAAACTCAGGAATTGGCAGTAATGGTAGATACCTTCCGTCCATTAATGGTTACTGAAGAAGCTATGGGGATTGATGATGGGATGTATTATAAAAGTTGGGTGGAGTAGGTCAGTAGGCAATTTGGTTGTTGTAAAATTGCTAAAGTGAAAATTGAATAATTATTTTTTTGGCGTTCCCTTTCTAAAAGAAAGGTCGGGCTTTTCACTTCAATCTTCCCTTCCGCCAATTGGCGGTAGGGAAGGATTTACGTTGCAATCCCTAACGCGGCATTTCCGATGAAACCATGACATGATTTATCCGAGTTAGGAAGGAATCAAATTAAAAAAAACTTTTTCTTTTAGTTGAACGGCTTGGTTTCCCGATCAAAACGCCTAAAAGTCCTCTTGTTACCTCACGGAAAATGGTTTTAGCTATACTGCTGTTCGCCATGTTTTTTATTGTGTCTCCAATACCTGAAGTCTTTTCCTCAATCGTTTTTTCTTCTTGTTGTGAAATTTCTTCTGCTACTTTTTCGGAAGCAATGATTTTTTTATTTAAGATCTCATAAGCACTTTCCCTGTCTATTTCTTCATTATACATTCTTGCAATGGAAGAAGCAGCAACCTGTTGATCCTGTTCAGCCGGAGTAAGAATATCCATGCGTGATTGAGGAGCACACATCATTGTATGAACTAATGGCGTTGGAATGCCTTTTTCACTTAGCACAGTTACTAATGCTTCACCAATGCCCAGTTCTGTGATCAATTGATCCGTTTTATAAAATTCGGTTGATGGGAAATTCTCAGCCACTAACTTTATATCTTTTCTGTCTTTTGCAGTAAAGGCACGTAAGGCGTGTTGGATCTTTGTTCCCAGCTGGCTTAAAATTACATCAGGTATATCAGTTGGAGCTTGCGTGCAAAAATAAATACCAACGCCTTTACTTCTGATAAGCTTAATAATCGTTTCAAGTTGTTGCATCAATGCCTTAGAAGCTTCTCTGAAAATAAGATGTGCCTCATCAATAAAGATCACCAATTTAGGATCTCCTTTATCACCCATTTCAGGGAATGTATTGTAGATCTCAGCAAGCAGGCACAGCATAAAAGTGGAGAATAATTTCGGCCGGTCCTGTATATCGGCAAGTCGTAAAATGTTTATGAATGCCTTACCATCCTTGTCTTTTTGCAAAAGGTCCTCAACGTCAAATGATTTTTCTCCAAAAAACTTATCACCTCCCTGTTGTTCTAATTCCAATAATTTACGCATAATTACTCCGGATGAAGCAGGAGAAATTGCACCATAATTTTTTTCAATTTCTTTTTTGCCTTCACCTTCTCCCAGGTGTTGAAGCACTGAACGAATGTCTTTAATATCAAGCAAAGGCATTTTTTTATCATCACAATATTTAAAAATGATAGCAAGAGCTCCTTCCTGGTTTTCGTTTAATTCCAATATTTTAGATAACAGCACAGGTCCGAATTCCGACACAGTAGCTCTCAAACGCATTCCTTTTTCATTGGAGATGGTCATTAATTCAGTTGGGTATTCCTTCGGAATCCAGGGAATACCAATCAGATCCATCCGTTCTTTGATCTTAGGATTTTCAGAACCTGCTTTTGCAATTCCGCTGATATCGCCTTTAATATCCATCAGCAATACATTTACACCCTGCTCGGACAAGGCCTCTGCAAAGCGTTGTATCGTTTTTGTTTTTCCTGTACCTGTTGCTCCAGCAATCAAACCATGACGGTTAACAGTGCTTAAAGGAAGCTTAACATGCACACCGGCAATGTTTTCGCCATTATAAACAGGTCCGCCAAGTAATATACTTTTACCTGAAAAGGAAAAAGCTTTTTGAATCTGTTCTTTAAATTTTTCTGCTGACATAATTTTATTTTTTTAATCTAAAAATGTTTGAAATTTTTTTTTGGGGAAGCTTATCGAATGTCGTTTAGTTAGGAATGTAAATACCTACCCGCTTTCTCGACTCCGCTCGAAATGACCATCAGCATTGTCAGTTCGAGCGGAGTCGAGAACCTTTGAAATTTATTTTGTTAGAAATTTATTTATAATAAAAAGAACGTATTACCAAATTGTAAAATTGCCTACTGCAAAATTGCAAAATTAAATTTTAATGTGCTTCCAGCCAATTCTTTCCAACTCCCATTCCCACTTCCATTGGAACATTTAAAGAAGTGATAGCGTTTTTCATACGGTTTTCAACAATCGATTTTACCATATCTAATTCTTCTTTCCATACATCAAACACCAATTCATCATGCACCTGCAACAGCATTTTTGATCTTAAATTCTGGTCTTTAAAATCCTTATGAATATTGATCATTGCAATTTTTATCATGTCGGCAGCACTTCCCTGGATGGGCGCGTTGATAGCATTACGCTCTGCGTATCCTCTAACTGTATGATTACTGGAATTAATATCACGCAGATATCTTCTGCGTCCCATAATTGTTTCTACATATCCTCTTTCTCTCGCAATTTCAATATTTTCATCCATATACGTTTTGATGCCGGGATATTTTGAAAAATAATTTTCGATGATGGCTCCTGCTTCTTTACGTGGAATATTTAATCGCTCCGCAAGTCCGAAAGCCGATATTCCATAGATGATCCCGAAGTTTACCATTTTCGCGTTCCTTCGCATATCAGGAGTTACCTCTTCCAAACTCACGTTATAAACCTTTGCTGCTGTGGCTTTGTGAATATCCTGTCCTGAAAGGAATGCTTCGATCATCCCTTCATCTTTACTTAACTCCGCAATAATGCGTAATTCAATTTGTGAATAATCCGCTGAGAGTAAAATATAATTTTCATCTCTCGGGATAAAAGCTTTTCTGATCTCCCTTCCGCGTTCGGTACGAATGGGGATGTTTTGTAAATTCGGATTATCAGAACTTAAACGTCCGGTTACTGCCACCACCTGATTGTAAGAGGTATGTATGCGTCCCGTTCGTGGATTCACCAATTCCGGTAAGGTGTCTACGTAAGTGTTTTTTAGTTTAACTAATTCGCGATAATCTAATATCTTCCCGACTATTTCGTGCTTAGCAACTAACTTGATCAATACATCTTCACCAGTTGCATACTGCCCCGTTTTTGTTTTCTTTGGTTTTTCAACGATCTTTAATACCTCAAATAAGATCTGACCTACTTGTTTAGGTGAGGATACATTAAAGGTAGTTCCGGCCAAAGCTTGAATTTCGGCCTCCATAATTAAAATATCTTTTTTTAATTCGACCGATAATTCGTTCAGTGCATTTTTATCCAATGCAATGCCCTCTGCTTCCATGGCGGCTAAAACGGGTATAAGCGGGATCTCAATTTCGTCAAATAATTTTTTTATTTGTGCATCCACTAACATTGGATCAAATATGTTTTTTAACTGCAAGGTTATATCTGCATCTTCACCGGCATATTCTTTAATTTCTTCAATGGGTACACTACGCATCCCCAATTGTTCTTTACCTTTTTTACCGATCAGAGTTTCAATGGAAACAGGGGAATAATTCAAATAGGTTTCGGCCAGTACATTCATGTTGTGTCGCATGTCCGGCTGAATAAGGAAATGCGCTACCATGGTGTCAAACAATTTTCCTTTTATCTCAATGTCGTACCGTTTTAAAATTGCCAGATCATATTTTATATTTTGTCCGATCTTAGTGATGGTCTCATTTTCAAACAAAGGTTTAAATTCATTTACTAAAAGTTTCGCTTCATTAAAATCTGCGGGAAAGGGGATATAATATGCTTCTGAAGTTTTAAACGCGAATGATAAACCCACTAACTCAGCCTGGTTAACATCAAGACCGGTAGTTTCGGTATCAAAACAGATCTCGGATTGTTTATTAAGTTCTGCGATCAGTTGCTCTCTTTTTTCTTTCGAATCAATCAAATGATAGGTATGAGGTACCTGATCAATTTTTAAAAGAGAAACACCGGATTGAGCCCCTGTCCCTGTTTCATCAACATAAATTTCAGTGACTACCTCCTGTTCAAGAGTTATTACAGCCTCTTCAACAGCAAACATATCCACCTGATTTGGATTTGTTTTTTTCGGTGCCGTACTTTTCAGTGGTGTTCCTTCAACTACAGGAAGCGTAGGAGAGGAGTTGATTGGACTAAAGCCGAGTCCCATTTGTTCAGCCAGTCTTCTGAACTCAAGTTCAGTGAAAAGTTCTTTCAACACCTCTCTGTTAGGCTCTTCCATCTTCAATGCTTCTTCATTGAATTCTATTGGCACATCGCAAATGATAGTTGCCAGCCATTTTGATTGAATTGCTTTTTCTTTATGTTCTTCTACTTTTTCTTTTAGTTTACCTTTTAGTTTATCGGTATTTTGTATTAAATTTTCGATACTTCCAAAATCTTTCACAAGCTGGATAGCGGTCTTTTCGCCTACTCCGGGGATCCCTGAAATGTTATCCACCTTATCACCCATCAATCCCAGAATGTCAATCAATTGATTTACATTTTGGATATCCCATTTTTTACAAACCTCTTTTACACCCATTATTTCCATTCCATTCCCCAAACGGGCAGGTTTATAAATAAAGATATTATCGGAAACCAGCTGTCCGAAATCTTTATCAGGGGTCATCATATACGTGGTAAAGCCTTGTAGTTCTGCTTTTTTTGCAAGTGTTCCGATCACATCATCCGCTTCATAACCATTTGAATATAAAACCGGAATATTAAAACCTTCGATCAATTTAATGATGTAAGGGATAGATGCAGAAAGGTCTTCCGGCATTGCTTCACGGCCTGCTTTATATTCTGCAAATTCAACATGACGTACTGTTGGTTCTGATGTATCGAATACAACTGCGATATGGGATGGCTTTTCTTTTTTAAGAACTTCCAGTAAGGTATTTGTAAAGCCCAATACCGCTGATGTATTTACGCCTTTCGAATTGATACGGTGGTTGTTGCTGAACGCAAAATAAGCACGATAAATGAGTGCAAAGGCATCCAGTAAAAAAAGTTTTTTAT
>JAZKBX010000244.1:0-4782 GCA_040388455.1 Bacteroidota bacterium | reverse complement strand
AAATGTTTTTAAAACACAATAAATGGGCATTGCTTTGGGCATTGGTCATTCTTATTTTATGCGGAATGCCCGGAAGGGACATTCCGCATATTTCGTTTTTAGAGATCCTTAGTTTTGATAAATTTGTTCATGCCGGTATTTTCTTTGTTTTGATTTTATTGACCATTAGAGGTTTTTTAGTGCAAACCAATTTTATAAAATTACAACGATCTGCAAAATTGATCGCTTTTATACTATCTGTTGTTTATGGTGGTTTACTCGAAATAATGCAAACAACCTTGTTTGAAGAACGCAGTGCTGATGTGTTTGATTTTGCTGCAAATAGTGTTGGTTGTATTTTAGGAGTATTGATGTATAATTGGGTTGAGAAACTGTTTTTGGTGAAAATAATTAAGTGAATTTTGAAAATTCGGATCACCGGATAATCCTGTTAAATGGCAACAACCTGGAAAATAAAATCATTCAATGAACTCTCCGTTGATGAGTTATATCAGATCTTTAACCTGAGGATAGCGGTATTTGTGGTTGAACAAAACTGTCCTTATCAAGATGCAGATGGGAAAGATTCCAAGGCATTTCATTTGATGGGTATCGATGAAAATAATGATTTGATCGCTTATGCGCGAATTCTTCCAGCAGGAATTGCTTTTACAGAAGTTTCAATTGGACGTGTAATTACATCACAGAAAACACGAGGGACAGGAGCGGGGAGAGAGCTAATGGAAAATGCAATACAATTTATAGATAAACAATACGGTGATATCCCTATACGTATTGGAGCTCAGCGTTACTTAACAAAATTTTATTCGAGCCTTGGTTTTGAAATTGCAAGTGAAGAATACATAGAAGATACTATTCTGCACATCGAAATGCTGCTTAATTCCCGATTGTAATTGCCATATTCATTTTTGATTTTTGACGTGGAATTGGAGGCTCATTCCATTCTTTTCGCAGCCATGGAGCATTGTTACACTTTTTATACTCTTTGTGGCTTGAAAGCATAGGAACACCAGAATAAACAGGATCTCCCCCGAAAAAACAATCCGGTTTTTGAGTATAATTTATAACACCGGTCACATTAACATCGTTAGTATAAACTCTCCAGGGAGAGTTTGTACCATCACCAAAATCAAGCCTGCCGTTTTTTTTTGAGATATCGCCATTATATCTGATTTTAACTCCATTCCGGATACCAATCTCCATCGCATGTGATCCACCATTAACGCCTATAATGATGTGACCCTCATCTTTCGCCAGTTCATCCCAGGAAAATAAATTAAATTTTTGATGATGACTTAGCCGTACATATAAAGGAACATTTCCCTTAACATAAACAAAATATTTTTCCCAATCATGCTCATGATCGTTCATGTAATCATTATCTGCGTAGTAAAGCCAGTATTCATAAACATCATAATCGCCACATTTTGACAAATGAAAATAAACTGCAGGACGCTGATCGTTAGGCCCTCTCATGATAAGACCGGTTCGGCCTGTTCCATAAATACTATCGCCAATAGCATATATCACACTGTTTTCACAGGCATCTTCAGCATCAATACTTCCATTTTCGCTTCCGTCCTGATTAGTATTAAAGGTAAATGCAATTGGGAACACTTGTTCCTGTTTGCTTTTGAAATAATCCCTATACTGATTATCAAATTGTAAAGTTGCTATGAATTTAAACGGATCAATAGTTTGCGAAAATGCAGAAAAATTGAAAAGGAAAATAAAAAGTAAAGAATAGATGATTTGCATAGATTATTTTTAATGAACTAATAGTTCAAAAATAGTCGAAATACTTTAGATGAGGTGTTCAATTAAGCGGTTCATAAAAATTATTTTTTTTACTCAAAAGAATTTTTGGATATCTTTGTTCATATACCTGAAAAAATCAACAATGAGCATAAAAAACAGTTTGCCGGATTTTAGAAACACACCAATAATAGACCAGGTGGGAGTGGAAGAACGTGTTGCACGATTTACAACAAGGAGCATTAAAAAATCTTCTAAGATGCAAGGTCTTAAAATGATCCTGAATATGATCGACCTTACTACACTTGAAGGAAAAGATACAGAAGGCAAAGTAAAACAAATGTGTTTTAAAGCCGCACATTTACATGATATTATCCCTGGCTTACCAACTGTTGCAGCTGTATGTGTTTACCCAACAATGGTTAAAACTGCAAAAGATGCATTGAAAGGGACTGGAGTAAAAGTAGCTTCTGTTTCTACAGCCTTTCCAAGCGGACAATCAACACGCGAAGTTAAAATTGCGGACACTAAGTTTGCAGTGGAAAATGGTGCTGATGAAATTGATATGGTAATATCACGTGGGGAGTTTTTAAAAGGAAATTACGAATATGTTTTCGATGAAATTGCTGCTATTAAGGCCGCTTGCGGCCCCGCACGATTAAAAGTTATTTTTGAAACAGGCGAACTTTCCACATTAGATAATGTGCGCAAAGCAAGTGATATTGCCATGTATGCAGGTGCAGATTTTATTAAAACATCAACCGGGAAAATTTCTCCTGCAGCTACTATGCCTGTTACACTGGTAATGTTAGAAGCCATCCGCGATTATTATTATAAAACCGGAAGAATGGTTGGAATGAAGCCTGCAGGTGGTATCTCCACATCTAAAGCTGCATTGCATTATTTAGTGATGGTAAAAGAAACATTAGGTGGAGCCTGGTTAAGCAATGAATGGTTCCGCTTTGGTGCTAGTAGTTTGGCTAATGATGTATTGATGCAGATCGCAAAAGAAACGTCAGGGGTGTATCAGAGTTTGGATTATTTTTCGAAAGATTAAAAGCCCCTGACAGGGTTTCAAACCCTGTTAGGGTTGAAGAACTTGGTAATAAATACAATAGCAATTAAAATACCCCTAACAGGGTTTGAAACCCTGTCAGGGTGTAAGAGGTGAAATAAAAAAATGGCAGCTAATCAGGATCCATTACAACCCGAAAATTTTTACCACATCTATAATCATGGAATTGGCAGCGATGCCATTTTTTTTAATGATGAGAACTATATTTATTTTCTAAAAAAATTTACGGAATTTATTTCACCTGTCGCAAACACTTATGCCTATTGTTTGATGCCGAATCATTTTCATTTTCTTGTTCAAATTAAATCAGAAAAAGAAATTTTTGAATTTTTAAAAGAGAATGAAAAACTACCGGATGAAAATATCACTTTAACAGCGTTTAAAGCTCTTTCAGGAGGTATTACAGAGATTGGTTTTTTTAGCCTTCATATTAGTAAACAGTTTTCTAATTTTTTTAATGGTTATTCCCAAGCTTTAAATAAACAACAAGGCAGAAGAGGAAGCTTATTTCTTCGTTCGTTCAAGAGAAAAGAAATAGCTTCATCAGAATATTTGAAATCCTTAATTTTATATATTCATTCAAATCCTGTTCATCATGGGTTTGTTGAGAAAATTACAGATTGGAAATACTCTTCTTATCATTCTTTAATTTCTGATAAAACAACTCAATTGAAAAGACAGGAAGTGGTAGAATTGTTTGAGGATATTGATAATTTTAAATTTAGCCATCAACAGATAAATCAAAAATTATTGCAAGAATTAGAATCCGAAATTTTAAGTTAATTCAGCCCTAACAGGGTTTGAAACCCTGTCAGGGTAAAAAACAAAAAAATACAACATGAGCAAAAAACAAGAAAACAAAATTGGATTGGATTTCAAAACAGACTGGGCCTATGCTCCTGCTCCTGAAGATACCAAGCATATTATTCTTCAAAAACAATACGATCTTTTTATCGATGGGAAATTTGTGAAGCCCAACAGTAAAAAATATTTCGATACCATAAATCCTGCTACTGAACAAAAGATCGCAGAAGTAGCAGAAGCAGACGAAAAAGATGTGGATAAAGCGGTGAAAGCTGCTCGTAAAGCATTTGAAAAATGGAGCAAAATTTCGGCAAAAGAACGTGGTAAATATATTTACCGTATTGCAAGATTAATGCAAGAGAGAGCACGTGAATTTGCTGTGATTGAAACAATGAACGGTGGTAAGTGTATTCGTGAAAGCCGTGATATTGATGTGCCTTTAGCTGCTAACCACTTTTTTTATAATGCAGGTTGGGCTGATAAATTAGAATATGCTTTTCCAAATAGAACCCCACAACCATTGGGTGTTGCCGGACAGATCATTCCCTGGAATTTCCCTTTGCTTATGGCTGCATGGAAAATAGCTCCTGCCTTGGCTGCCGGTAATACTGTGGTATTAAAACCTGCAGAAACAACTTCCCTTACGGCATTAAAATTGGCTGAATTGATACGTGATAGTGGTTTACCTGATGGTGTTGTAAATATTATTACCGGTGCCGGTAAAACTGGTGCCGCAATGGTAAATCATCCTGATATCAATAAAATTGCTTTTACCGGCTCTACTGATGTTGGTAAAATGATCCAGAAATCAATTGCCGGAACAGATAAAAAATTAACACTTGAGTTAGGGGGAAAAGCTGCTAATATTATTTTTGAAGATGCCCCGATCGATCAGGCAGTAGAAGGAGTCATTAATGGGATATTCTTTAACCAAGGTCATGTATGTTGTGCTGGTTCTCGTTTGTTTATACAGGAAAGTGTTGCTGATATTGTTATCCGTAAACTAAAAGACAGAATGGAATCCTTAATCGTTGGCGATCCAATGGATAAAAACACTGATATCGGAGCCATCAATTCAAAGGAACAATTATTGAAAATTCAAGAGTACATTAAAATAGGTAAAAATGAAGGAGCTGATTTTTACCAGT
>JAZKBX010000243.1:0-3470 GCA_040388455.1 Bacteroidota bacterium | reverse complement strand
TCCTGTATCACCAGTAGATCCGGTACTTCCAGTATCACCAGTAGATCCGGTACTTCCGGTATCACCAGTAGATCCGGTACTTCCTGTATCACCTGTCGAACCAGTACTTCCTGTACCACCAGTAGATCCGGTGCTTCCAGTGTCGCCAGTTGCCCCAGTACTTCCTGTATCACCCGTTGTCCCATTATTACCTGTTGATCCGCTATCGCCTATAGAACCTGTTGTCCCGATACTTCCAGTTGATCCTGTATTCCCTTTAGAACCTGTTCCCCCGATACTTCCTGTGGCTCCGGTATTTCCTGTACTACCGGTTGATCCCGTATTACCGGTAGAGCCATATAGCCCCGTTCCGGAAGTGATGGCTTGCCAGTAGTTTCCATTAAAATAATAAAAATTGCTTGTAGGAATGAGATAGATTAACAAGGCTGTATCAGGAGCAACAATAGCATTGGTGTCAGTAATTCGGGGAATTAAAAAACCTTTATCTGTTGCTGTTAAGTCAAGAAGTGCACTAGGCTTAGGAGTTAGAGTTCCTATTCCCATGTTGTTTTGAGCGAATAAAGAATTCCCTCCCAAGCTACCTCCGAAAGGTAGGGAGAAAAACAAAACAAATCCTAATCCAATTATGCGAATAAAGTTTTTTACTTCCATGGTTTAGAATAGTTATACTTAATCGCTGTATTAAAGTTATTTATAAATATTCTGAAAGTCAAAAAACGTTCAGGGATCATTTTTTAATAATAAATTTCTCTCCTAATAATGTGGACTAAAAAGCTCTCACAGGGCGATAAAAGTATGAGAAATCTTTATTCAGATAATCCTGAAAGCCAAAGTCAAAGTGCTGATACCATGCAAAATTAGTGGCAAACTCAGAAGAACTCCAATAGTAACCATGCTCATAACCTCCAATAATTTCTTTTTGTTCGTACAACAAATTTAGTTCTTCTTTAGATGGCAAAAACCAGTCGGAATATCCATCAAGTACTAATTGATCACACAACCGTGCTGCTATTTTTTCTGAACCGGCTTTACGACAAGCGAGAATTATCTTTTTTGTGTTTTCCTGGCCGCTCCCAATACCTGTTTCTGTTTCGTCAATTAATAAATTATCACATCCCCATTGTGCACGCTGGCTGTTACCATCGTCATTGGAGGCTATTAAGCCATGTTCACCGGTGTTGTCAACAAAAAATATAATGCCGCCTCCGTAAGCCTGTCCTACCACCATTTTTTTGCCTTTAATTTGAGTTTCTGATACAACTTCCTTTTTTACTCTTATCGCAACTATAAATTTTGAAAGAGCTTGCGTTTTATCCGAAACTGATGATCCCGATATGGTTGTTTTGGAAGGTATGATTGGCATTTTTGGAAGTGTTTCTAACAAATTATGAAGGCATGAAATCTTTATTGCATACCCTGTATTTTGTGCGGATTTATTCATTGAACTTTTAATTCCAATAAGATTTCCTAAATTATCAAATACTGGAGCTCCTGCATAGCCGGGTCTCACGGCACATGATATCTGATACTGAGTGATCTCATTTTGATAACCGGACTTGGCACTTATAATTCCTTCTGATACTTTTATGATTTCCCCGGGGCCGTCAAGTGTCGGGTAGCCCATTAAAAATATTTTTTCATCCGTATTTACATCTTTTACTTTATAGGTAAATGGAACGGCACCAATGGCTTCAAAAAGAGGGTCGTCAATTTTTAATATTGCCAGATCATTCACAGGATCTGACTTTTCAAGACGTGCTCTGTAGGTTTTTTTTACACCATTATTAAAAACATCAATTTCAAAATGATACCCGGGTTCTAGTGTATGGTTGCTCGTTGCGATATAGCCTTCCGAAGATAAAACAACTCCGCTACCATTCCATGATGATGTGGTTTGAGCTTTCATTAAAGTGGAGCAGCAAACAAATAGAATTGCTAAGCATTTTAGTTTCATGTTTCTCATATCTCAATACTAATATCTTTAATCTTCTTTACTGGCTTAAATGCTATGGCTGCTTTTACAGCTGTTTTCCAGCCATCATATAATTCTCCAACTGTTTCAGGATCAAGGCTTGGATTAAATGTTTTATCCACAAGCCATTGTTTGGCTATTTCTTCACGGTTTTTCCAAAAGCCAGTAGAGAGTCCTGCAAGATACGCTGCGCCCAATGCTGTTGTTTCATTTACAACAGGTCTGTCAACAGGTACTTCCAGGATATCACTTTGAAATTGCATTAACAGATTGTTTCGTGCAGCTCCGCCATCAACTCTTAAGCTTTTTAATTGAATGCCGGAGTCTTGTTCCATTGCCATCAATACATCTTTCACCTGGTAGGTTATCGCTTCTAAAGTTGCCCTTATGAGGTGCTCTTTAGTGATTCCACGGGTGAGTCCGAATACGGCACCGCGCACTTCGCTATCCCAGTATGGAGTGCCTAAACCAACAAAGGCAGGAACAACATATACACCATCCGAAGAAATAACACTTTTTGCATGTGTTTCACTTTCTGAAGCTTCTTTAAAAAACTGAAGCCCATCGCGCAACCATTGTATTGCTGCACCGGCAACAAAAATACTGCCTTCCAAAGCATATTCTATTTTACCATCTATTCCCCATGCAATTGTTGTAAGCAAGCCGTTGTTCGATTGAACAGCTTTTTCGCCTGTATTCATCAACATAAAACAACCGGTACCATAAGTGTTTTTTGCCATTCCTTCACTAAAGCAAGCCTGGCCGAATAGGGCAGCCTGCTGATCACCTGCAATACCAGATATAGGAATTTTAATGTTATTTAAAGTAGTGTATCCATAAACTTCAGATGATGAACAAACCTTTGGAAGAACTGATTTGGGTATATCCAACAGGTTAAGAAGTTCAGCATCCCATTGCAGATCATAAATATTATACATAAGAGTGCGTGAGGCATTACTATAATCGGTAACATGGGATTTCCCACCGCTTAGTTTCCAAACCAGCCAGGTATCAATGGTTCCGAAGAGCAACTCGCCTTTTTGGGCTTTTTCTCTCGCACCTTTTACATTATCTAATATCCATTTAAGTTTAGTGCCCGAAAAGTAAGCATCAATAAGTAAACCTGTTTTGTTCCGGAACGTCTCATTTAAACCTTTGCTTTTTAGTTCTTCACAAATATCAGCTGTTTGCCTAGACTGCCATACTATGGCATTGTAAATTGGTTCGCCTGTGTTTTTATCCCATAAAACTGTGGTTTCGCGCTGGTTGGTAATACCAATAGCAGCAATATCTTCAGCTTTGTATTTCGATAAAGTTTCCGCAACAACATCTTCTACCGATTGCCATATTTCCGAAGCATCATGTTCCACCCAGCCCGGTTTTGGAAAGAATTGAGTAAATTCTTTTTGGGCAATATACACCACTTCACCTGTTTTATTAAAAAGAATGGCTCTGGAGCTGGTTGTTCCCTGATCAATTGATAAAATGTATTTTTTTT
>JAZKBX010000242.1:0-5380 GCA_040388455.1 Bacteroidota bacterium | reverse complement strand
TGATTTTGCTACACAACCAACCAAAACAAGTTTTTTAGACCCTCTTGTAGAAATTATAGATGCATCTGCAGGAGCCGATTTTTGGAATTGGGATTTTGGAGATCAGACAATTTCTTCCGTCTCCAATCCAGAAGCCCATACATACGCTGATACCGGAACTTACGTAATTACTCTAATTACATCCACTCAATATGATTGTTCCGACACCACATATAAAACCGTTGATATAGAACCCGATTTTGTGTTTTATATTCCAAATGCTTTTTCACCTAATAATGATATTCACAATAAAACGTTTAGCGGAAAAGGTCTTTATATAAAAGAATATGAAATGACGATATTCGATCGATGGGGGAATCTCATTTATAAAACGGTAGATATTAATCTTCCCTGGGATGGAAAATTAAAAAACAGAACTGAACTTGCCGAAGGCGATGTTTATGTTTATTCTATCAAAATTATTGATATTAGAAAAGATGAGCATTTGTATAAAGGGATTGTTACATTATTGAGGTGATAGCATCTTAGGAATTCGCTATATACGAACTCCAACAACACAAACATCATCCACTTGTTCGGTGTTACCTTTCCAGGTTTCGAAAAACTGATCTAAGTGTTGTTTTTGTTCAGCCATAGGTTGGTGATTAATTTTAAGTAATTCTTCTTTAAATTTTTTCTTCATCAGTTTTTTACCATTTGTACCAAACTGATCTGCAAAGCCATCTGTAGAAGTATAAATAATATCCTCTTTTTGAAATTCTATTGTTTGCAAAGTAAACGGACGGACATCCTCGTTATATTTACCTACAGGCATTTTATCGGCTTTGTATTCTGTGAGTTCACCGTGACGCACTAGCCATAACGGATTATTAGCAGCAGCAAAGTGTAAAAGCATTTTATCGAAATCATAAACACAAAGTATACAATCCATCCCATCCTTTGATTCTTCAGTGCTTCCAATAGGATTAAGCGCATTTATAATTTCTTTGCGTTGCATATTAAGTATATCGTGCGGCATCCGGATACCCCGTTCTATTACATTTTCGTTAAGGTAGGATATGTTAAGCATGCTCATAAATGCGCCAGGCACACCATGTCCGGTACAATCAGCAGTAATCATATAAAAAGTTTGTTTTCGTTTGGTATCAGGGAGTAATTTAATTTTATTTGTTCCCATATCCCAGCCAGGCAAAGGTGCAATACTTAAAGCCCAATAAAAATCCCCACTTACAATATCTTTAGGCTTATATAAAATGAAATGTTCTGCAGGTAAATTGGTTTTAATATAATTATCACTTGTGAGCAAAGCCCTTTGTATCCGCCTGGCATAAGTAATAGAATCTACAATTTCTTTTTGTTTTTCCTCAACAATGTGTTTTTGTTTTTCGGAAATTTCTCGCAGTGTATCTGCTATGTCTTTTTGCAAGGATACTTCATCTTTTTGTAACTCAATTATATTTTTTTGTTTGCGTGTTATCCGTAACGAACGAAAAATAAAACCTGAAAACACAAGTACCAGCAGCAATCCCCCTGCAATTGACCATGAAATGATTGTTTGCCTGCGATTTCTTTCTTCCGCAACAGCTTGTAGTTTATCATTCTCCGCTTTTGTATTAGCTTCTTTTTTATCAAACTCGTGATTCATTTCTTTGCGAACCAACTGTTTTTTGTTTTCCTGGCTGAAAATCGTATCCTTAAGCTCGATTGATTTTTTGTAATAGAAAATTGAATTTTTATAATTCTCTGCTGCCTTATTCCATTGCCCTTTATTCACGGCTAATTGTGCGATAGTATCGTAAAGTTGAGAGAGTGCAGTTTGGGATTGTCTTAAATTATCCAGGGCGCCAATGTTATCATAAATAGGTATTGCTTTTTTTAGGTATTTTTCCGCTTCTTTAAATTCCCCTCTTATTGCATATAAGGAGCCGATGTTGCCAAGATGTCTTGCTACTCCACTTTTATTTTCCTGTTCTTCATCTAACTTTAATGCTTTCTGGTAATAATCAAGTGCTTTGGGATAATTTCCTTGATATTTATAGGCAATTCCAATACTGCCGAAACGATATGCCATTCCTGTTTTGCTTCCAAGTTCTTCATCTATTTTTAATGCCTTGAAATAATAGTCCAATGCTTTGGAATATGTATCTTTTTCAAGATAGATATTCCCAATGTTGCCGAGCCAAGCCGAGATATGATTTTTATTACCCAATTCTTCGGCTATTTTCAATGCTTTTAAATAATAATCCAATGCTTTTTGTGTTTCATTTTGCGCACTGTACACACTTCCAATGTTACCAAGCCGCAATGACATTCCAAGCTTATCTTTCCGTTTTTCATCTATTTTCAACGCTTTGAGATATTGGTCAAGAGCTTTTGGGTAATCAGCCTGATTGTAATAAGCAAGTCCGATATAATTATAGGAATTAGCAATCCCCTTTTTGAAATCTAATTGTTGAGCTAATTTCAAGGCAGAATTACTGTAGAATAGGGCGGTATCATAAAGCCCTATGTTTATATATTTTCTGCATAATATATTTGAATGATTTACTCTATTGGTATCATATTTGTCGGCTTTGATTAGCGTATGAAGAGAGTCAATTACTCGATTGCGCTCAATGCCAATATTTTTGTTTTGGGCATAAGAGAATGAAACACAAATAATGCAGAGGGTTAGGATAAAAAAGAATTTTATTTTGTCGATATGTATCCGTCCAATCTGTGTCATCATTTTTTATTAAGAAGGAAAATGTTTCTCCAGCAATGATTTTGTTTGAAGTGTAAATTACTTTTTCTAATACAAACTTAATTAATAAACCAAGCGAATCACGATTAGAAAATTCCTAATAGGGCCATGATCTAATTAACCAATACACTCCAAAATAATTTCACAAGCATTTGTAATTTCTTCTTCGGTAATAGTTAGGGGCGGTGCAATGCGCATGGAATGTGAATTAAATAAGAACCAATCTGTAATTACACCTTTTTCAATACACTTATCAATTATCTTTTTGTTTAGTTCGTAACTTTCGAACTCTACAGCAAGCAGTAATCCTTTACCGTTTATTGATTTTATTTTGGGATGTTTTAATAAGCTGCGAAATAATTTTTCTTTGGTTTCAACCTGCTCAATTAATTTTTCTTCCAACAGAATAGTTAATGTTGCAGCGCTTGCAGCGCAGGAAACCGGATGTCCTCCAAATGTGGTAATGTGTCCGAGATGTGGATTGTTGGTAAGAGAATGCATGATCTCTTTAGACGAAATAAAGGCTCCAATGGGCATTCCGCCACCCATTCCTTTTGCTAAACAGAGTATATCAGGGATAAAATCATAATGTTCAAAAGCAAATAATTTCCCTGTTCTTCCAAAGCCGCATTGTATCTCATCTGCTACAAGCAGTGCTCCTACTTCGTTACAACGTTTTTTAAGAAGTTTTAAAAAATCATTTTGCGGAACGATAGCACCCGCCTCGCCTTGAATTGTTTCTATTATAACGCAGGCAGTATGAGTTGTTATCTGTTTTAAGTCACTTATATTATTATATTCAATGTGGCGGATATCGGGTAATAAGGGGCGGAATGCATTTTTAAATTCTTCATTACCCATTATGCTTAAACTACCATGTGTACTGCCATGATATGCATTTTTGAACGATATAATTTCTGTTCTGCCGGTAAAACGTTTGGCTAGTTTCATTGCCCCTTCAATGGCTTCACTACCTGAATTAACAAAATAAACGGAGCTCAAATTTTCGGGAAGGTGATCAGATAAAAGTTTTGCGAGTTGCACCTGTGGACTTTGTATAAATTCACCATACACCATCAGGTGCATGTATTTTTCCAATTGGTGATGAATAGCAGCTAACACTTTAGGATGACGATGTCCTACATTGCTAACAGAAATACCGGAAATTAAATCCATGTAACGTTTGCCTGAAACATCAGTTAAATAGATGCCTTCCGCCTTTTCAATTTCTAAAGCTAAAGGAGTTTCACTTGTTTGAGCAAGATGATTAAAAAAAAGCTGGCGTTGTGTTAACATTATAAAAAAATAGAGATTTAGTGAAATAGAGAAATGGAGTTTAGTGATTTATTGAATTAGAGATCTAGTCTTTTGTTTAAAGTTCAATTTTCGATTTTGTAACCTTTCCAATTCTCCAACTCTCCAATTCTCTAATTCTTTAGAAAACTACCAGATCTTAACCCTGATATTTTCATCACGATACATTGCATCGCCTTTATTAATATTAAAAGCTTTGTAGAATTCATCTATATCAGAAAGAGGCCCGTTGATTCTAAACTCAGCAGGAGAGTGCACATCGCTCATTATTTGTTTTGCTAATGATGCATCAGTACGGTTCACCATCCAGGCATACGCATAGGATAAAAAGTAGCGCTGATCGGGAGTATAGCCATACATCGTTTCTGTAGATTGCCCTTGCTTTGTTTTTTTGAACGCTTCATAACCCATAATTACACCACCAAGATCTGCAATATTTTCACCCTGTGAATTTTCTCCTTTAACATGCATATTGTCAAGCACCGTATAATCATTGAATTGCTGAACGATTAACCTTGTTTTAACCACAAATTTTTCACGGTCTTCTTTTGTCCACCAGTCTTTTAAGTTCCCGTTCTCATCATACAAACTTCCCTGATCATCAAAGCCGTGAGTAATTTCATGGCCAAAAGTGGAACCGCCTACAATGCCATATAATACAGCATCATCAGGCATTCTGCCTTCAAATCCCGGAACAATAATATTACATGCTGGAACTACAATTTCATTGTTTGTAGGACTGTAATAGGCATTGTATGTTTGCGGAGACATATTCCATTCGTTACGATCAACAGGTTTACCATATTTATTGATCATAAAATTATATTCCCATTTACTTACATTTATTGTGTTTTGAACATAACTGCTCCTGTCAATCTCCAGATTGGACATATCTTTCCATTTATCCGGATAACCTACTTTCATATTTATTTTACTCAATTTACTTAATGCTTTTTGTTTAGTGGCATCCGTCATCCAATCCAAAGCCTTGATGTGATCGGCATATACATCACGGATATTGTTTCCTATTTCCAGTAATTTTTCTTTGGTGCCTTTCGGTAAATATTCTTCTACATAAATTTGTCCAATTAGCTCGCCAAGTGCAGCGTCTGTGCTTTCAACGATTTTTTTCAAACGTGTTTTTTGTTCTTTTACACCTTCAAGTACTGTTGAATAAAAATAGAAATGTTCGTCTTCAATTTTCTTGTTTAAACAATCTGCATAGTTGTTTAATAGGGTCCATTTTAAATAAAGTTTCCAATCGGCAATATTTATTTTTTTCAAATTTGTTTCCAAGGCAGTGAAAAATTCAGGCTGTCCAAC
>JAZKBX010000241.1:10697-14385 GCA_040388455.1 Bacteroidota bacterium | reverse complement strand
TTGGGCGTTCCTTTCTTAAACAAGAAAGGGCGGGCTTTTCACTTCAATCTTCCTTCGCCAGCTGGCGAAGGAAGGATTTTCGTTGCAATCCCTAACGCGGCATTACGATCAAGAACATGCTTGTATTTTTTATTGAAGTTTTGAGTTCCATCCTTTGAATTGCCTACTATTTAAATTGTCAAATTGTTAAATTGTCTACAAAATTGCCTACTGCTTAAATTGTTAAATTGCTATTTCTGCGTTGTTTTATTTACTGCATCTACCAGCTCATTCCAGGTCAATTCCAGTTCTTTCAAAAACTGTTCACCTAAAGGAGTGAGTTTATAATATTTACGTGGAGGCCCTGATGTAGACTCTTCCCAACGATAACTTAATAAGCCATCATTTTTTAAGCGCATTAGCAATGGATAAAGTGTTCCTTCCACTACGATGAGTTTTGCTTCTTTCATTTTGTTTATGATCTCAGAGGGATAATGATCCCCGGTGGAAAGTACCGACAAAATGCAAAACTCGAGAACGCCTTTTTTCATTTGCGCTTTTGTATTTTCAATGTTCATCGTTTTATAATTTATGTTTTTTATAAAATCAATTCAAATTACTTTGCTGAATTATATTGTGATCTTAACTATTTGATTCAACAATTTGTGATTCTCAATAATTGACTCTGCAAACATAATACAAAAAACAGTACCTTGTATCACATAGTACTAAAATAATTACAATTCATTGATAATCAACCATAAAATATTAATGGGAAATGGAAAATTTGAAAAAAATTAAACATTTTTTCAGTTGTTGAAATAGTAGAATTTGCAGATTTTGGGATTTAATCAGTCCAAAAAGTATCAAAATTTTCAATTATATCACTTGATAGAAAAATTGACATTTTTATAAATAAATATCCGTAAATTGCAGTATCATAAACTAAATACTTCACAAATGATAAAACTGAAACAATTATTTGTCATCATTGCATTTATCGTTATCGGTGCATCAAGTGTGTTTTCTCAATCCATTAATTCTGATAATAAATATACAGGATCAAACTTTAAAATGCCTGCCAACGTTAAACCAGGTGATTATATTGAAAAAACGGTGATCGTAAAAGTAAAGTCTCAATTTCGTTCTGTTTGCTCATCCGATAAAATTGAAAACCCTCTTTTTAAATCTTTATATAGTAGTATCCAGGGAAAGAATTTGGTAAAAAAATTCCCACACACGAAAGCACCAGAACGCCTTGTAAATGAAAGAGGAGAGCGTTTGGCTGACTTAACATTGATCTATGAATTTAGTTATTCAGCATCTTTTTCATTAGAAAAAGTGATCAGTAAATTTTTAGCATTACAGTTATTTGAATATGCAGAACCTCATTACCTCCCTCAGCTATGTTATACGCCTAACGACCCGAGTTTATCCACACAATACGCCATCACCAATATTCAGGCAGAAGCTGCCTGGGGAGTAAATACAACCACTGCACGCGGAGATACCAATATTGTGATTGGTATTACCGATACCGGAGTGGAGCCTAATCACCCTGATCTGAAAAACAACATTAAACATAACTATGCTGATATAATTGGAGGTGGCGATACCGATAGCGATGGTTATACTGATAATTTTTCGGGATGGGATCTGGGAGAAAATGATAATGACCCTACTTACAATTCAAACTCCCACGGTGTGCATGTTTCCGGGATTGCAGCAGCATCAGTTGATAATGCAACAGGTGTGGCAGGTGTAGGTTTTAAATGTAAATTTTTGCCGATCAAAATTACAGATGCTGCGGGGGTGCTCACAAAATCGTATGAAGCCATTACGTATGCAGCTGACCATGGCTGTTCTGTTATTAATTGTTCCTGGGGTGGAGCAGGTGGTGGTCAGTTGGGACAAGATGTAATTGACTATGCAACTATAAATAAAAATGCTTTGGTTATTGGTGCTGCAGGAAATAATGGAATAGATGAAGTATTTTATCCTGCTGCTTACAAGTATGTTATTAGTGTGGCAAATACAAAAAGTGATGACAGACGTTCTACTTCTTCTAACTTTAATTATACTGTTGATGTATGCGCTCCGGGCGAAAGTATTAACTCCACTTATCCTGTAAACGGATACTCTTCCCAAACAGGCACGTCCATGTCGGCACCCTGTGTAGCTGGTGCAGCTGCCATCGTTAAATCGTTTTATCCGTCCTATACCGCTTTACAGGTTGGAGAGCGTTTAAAAGTTACCTGTGATAATATCTATTCGTTAATGAGCCCTATTTATGCAAACAAATTAGGTAACGGACGTATTAATTTATTTAAAGCATTGACAGCAGCAGCGGTACCCTCAGTTATGATGACACAGAGAAATTATACCGATAATAATGATGATACTTTTGTAATTGGTGATACCTTGAGAATATCAGGCGATTACGTTAATTACCTTGGCCCTGCAACCAATCTTACGGTTACACTTTCCACTACATC
Source organism: Bacteroidota bacterium (assembly GCA_040388455.1). Classification (GTDB taxonomy): domain Bacteria; phylum Bacteroidota; class Bacteroidia; order 2-12-FULL-35-15; family 2-12-FULL-35-15; genus 2-12-FULL-35-15. The sequence continues at coordinate 11,911 of JAZKBX010000241.1, read as the reverse complement.
ATCCTACGTAAGCATTCTTGATGGGACCACCACGTTGGGCGCTTTAGCTACGTTGGGAGTGGCTAATAATAATACCGATCCTTATTCCGTAAAAATACTTTCAACAGCCCCTGCAAATCAGGCGGTATTGTTTAAACTTGCCTACTCCGACCCTGCTACATCCTATGTTGCGTATGAATTTTTTACTGTTATTGTAAACGTAGATTATATCAATATTACCATCAATGATGTGCAAACTACCATAAGCAGTGGCGGACGTATCGGATACAGCCAAAACAGCCAGGCGGGCGGTTTAGGATTTAAATATATGAGCGGTGGAACTATCTTATATGAAGCAGGTTTAATGGTTGGTGTAAGCGATACTAAAGTTTCAGATGCCATAAGAAGCATTTCAACGCCTGAAGCTGATTTTCAGTCGGTAGTTGCAGCACGAAACGTAGTACCGGCTGTTTTTTCTGAATTTGATGTGGATGGAACATTTAAAGATAATCTTGCAACCTCTCCATTACCAGTTACTGTGCATCATAAAGCATTTGCCTGGAGTACTATTGGCAACAGAAAATTTGTGATCGTTCAATACGTTATTAAAAATACAGGCACCGCCAGTTTAGCTAATTTGTATGCAGGAATTTTTGCGGATTGGGATATTGATGTTGCTACTTTTGGTTCGAACCGTGCTTCTTTTGATGCAGTAAATAAAATGGGTTATGCTTATTATACAGGAACCAATGGAACGTATGCCGGAATTAAATTACTTACCAGTTCAGCACCAGTGCTGCATTATGCTGTTGATAATGTGGCAGGTGGTGCAGGTGGTGCAGATCTGAGCACAGGAGGTTTTGATGGAGCAGAAAAATATCTGACGCTTTCAACCAATCGTGCAAACGCTGGAGTTGGAGGTGCCGGAGCGGATGTGATCGATATTGTAAGTACCGGCCCATATTCTATTTCTGCAGGGGATTCCATCAGAGTGGCCTTTGCATTAATTGCCGGTGATAATTTAGCGGATATAAAAACAAGTGCTGTAAATGCCCAGATCAAATACGATGGAATGAATATGACCACCGGTATTTCAGGCAATGTTGCCAACGAAATGGATCTGATGGTTGTTTATCCAAACCCTGCTAATAACCAATCGGTGATTGATATCACAATCATGGAGGAGTCATTGGTTGAACTAAAAATGTTTAATATATTTGGCCAGGAAATTAAAG
>JAZKBX010000241.1:0-10597 GCA_040388455.1 Bacteroidota bacterium | reverse complement strand
GAGGAGTCATTGGTTGAACTAAAAATGTTTAATATATTTGGCCAGGAAATTAAAGTAATAACATCTGAAAAAATGCAAGCCGGAGCGCATCGTTTTGTACATGAATTATCATCCATTGCCAGCGGATTGTATTATTACCAATTAACGGTTGGCGGCAAAAAACAGGTGAAGAAATTAATTATTAATAAATAAAGGTTACTAATAACGAATAAAAAACGAATTTACGAAACTGCACAACAAAAATAACAAACACAGTTTCGTAAATTTTGTAATGATTCGTTTATCTGTAACCGAATTGTTTTAATATATTTGCACAAATTAAAAACTACTATGGATTTAAGCGGAATTATTTCAATTGCAGGAATGAGTGGACTTTATAAAGTTGTGGCTCAAACAAAAAACGGTTTAATCGTTGAGTCATTAACCGATAAAAAGCGTGTGCCGGTTTATGCCACAAACAAAGTAAGCACTTTGGAAGATGTGCGGATCTATTCAACAGGTGATGATGTGCCTTTGAAAGAAGTTTTGCAAAAGATCTATGACAAAGAAAAAGGTGGACTTTCAGTTGACACTAAATTAGCGGATACAGAATTGAAAAAATATTTTAAAGCTGCATTCGCTGAATTTGATGAGGATAGAGTATATGTATCGGACATTAAAAAAGTAATTAACTGGTATAACGCGCTTCACAAACAAGGTTTGTTAGAGAAAAAAGAAGAGAAGGCAGCAGACGATAAATCGAAGGATGAAAAACCTAAATTGAAAGCTGCTACCGATGGTAAAACAGGAGCTAAAACAAAATTAAAAGATACTTCAGCAAAACCTGTAAAAACAGCTAGTTCAAAAGTTAAAACACAAGGTGTAAGAAAAACAGGAGTTGCTTAGTCGATAGCACGTTTCAGTTTTCAATACATTAAAAGAATCTTTTTTTATACTATAGGTTTCAAGCTTTCAGGCTTCATTTTTGTGAACCTGAAACTTGAAACTTTTTTATTTTAATATATATACGCTAGACTTTATACATTTAATTTATTAAAATAATTGAATGCCAATTTGGAACGTCATTGCGAGGCACGAAGCAATCTCACATTTATCATTGTTTGAGATTGCTTCGACTGAAAAGTCTCGCAATGACGTATTTAATGAAGCTTTTTTATAAAAAAGAAAATTCCATAACAATTAACTTATACAAAGTCTACTATGCATCCCAAACAAATAGAGATCCCAACAAAACCGATTCGGCATTTTTTGCCGCAAAGCTTAACAATAGATTCATGGAAGAATGTAGAATCCTTTTTTATTGATCTGAAAGAACGTGGTATTTCTTCAGCAAAAGATCTGGAACAATGGTTGTTTGATCGTAGTGAACTGGAAGCTGTATTGGGTGAAGACATGGCCTGGCGATATATTAAAATGACCTGCGATACCGCAAATCCGCAATTAATAGACTCCTTCAATTTTTTCGTTAATGAAATTGAACCCTTTATCGCTCCTTATGTTAATGAGCTTAATATAAAACTTTTTGATTCGCCCTATTTAAAGGAGCTTGATCAGGAAAAATATCGCATTTATTTGCGAGGTATAAAAAAGTCTTTAGAATTATACCGTGAGGAAAATATCCCTTTACTCACAAAGATCTCAACAGAATCACAGAAGTATGCCGCAATTAGCGGTGCTATGACCATTGAATGGAATGGTGAAGAGATCACTTTGCAAAAGGCTGCAAGTATTGTGAAAGATACGGATAGAAATGTGCGTGAGGCTGTGTATACTAAAACTCAGGAGAGAAGAAAAGCCGATATAAACACCTTTAATGATCTATTTTCAGAACTTATTCAGTTACGTCACCAGGTAGCGTTGAATGCAGGGTTTACAAACTATCGCGATTATAAGTTCAATGAACTTGGTCGCTTTGATTACACAGTTCAGGATTGTTATAATTTCCATCAGTCAATAGCAAAAGAGGTTCTTCCTTTAGCGGAGGTATCAGACACGGAACGAAAAAATACTTTAAAACTGGATACTTTAAAACCATGGGATACTGATGTAGATGTGGAAGGGAAACCGGCACTAAAACCTTTTGCAAGCAGCGCTGATCTTATTGATAGATCGATTGAATGTTTTTATAAAGTGCGCCCCGCTTATGGTGAATATTTAGAGATCATGAAAGCGATGGGTCACCTGGATCTTGAATCCCGCATTGGTAAAGCGCCAGGAGGGTATAATTATCCATTGCATGAAATTGGTGTTCCATTTATTTTTATGAATTCTGTGGGTACTCATCGCGATCTGGTAACAATGGTGCATGAAGGCGGGCACGCCATTCACTCCTTTGTTACACGCGATCTGGAAATTACTGATTTTAAAAGCACTCCTTCAGAGGTTGCTGAATTAGCATCTATGTCGATGGAATTAATCTCCATGGAGCATTGGGATGTATTTTTCAAAAATGCAGATGATTTAAAACGTGCTAAAAAAGAACAGTTGGAGAAATCATTAAAAACATTATTGTGGATAGCTGCAGTGGATAAGTTTCAACACTGGATCTATGAAAACCCTGCCCATACCGTTGCTGAGCGAATGGATGCCTGGGGAAATACGATCGATCAATTTAGCAGTAAGGTAATCGACTGGACAGGATTGGAAGATGTGAAAATGCGTCTTTGGCAAAATCAGTTGCATATTTTTGAAGTTCCATTTTATTATATTGAATATGGTATGGCGCAATTGGGTGCTATTGCGGTGTGGCGCAATTACAAAAGGAATCCCGAGCAGGCTTTAGATCTATATGAAGCTGCTTTACGTTTGGGTTATACAAAATCAATTCCTGAAATATATAAAACTGCAGGTATTGAATTTAATTTTTCGCAGGAATATGTGAAGGAACTTGCTGATTTTGTAAAGAGCGAATTGGAGAAAATTTAAAATTTTAAAACCCAAATTGAGGGGATAAACATTTAATGGTACACAGGCCTTCGTTTTTTTGTAATTATAATAGCTTACATTTGATAAAGCAGGACAAGAGCGACAATATAGTAGTTACAAGTGTTTACAAACGATTACAATTAAAAAACATGCGCCAATCTGCAAGTTAGCGGATATTTTAAAGAAAAAAACAAAGCCTCCTTATTCGACAATAATAATTTAAAAAAATCAAAATTTGACTTTTTTATAATGTATCTTTCGACTGCTGTATGTCACGAACTGTGTGTAATTAGAACTGTATATGAGAAATTAATTTTAACAAAAAACACTCAAAACAAAAGACTATGACAAATTTTACAAAAAAAATTCTGACTACTGTTATCCTTATAGTTGCTTTTTATTTGGGTGTCAACGGACAGACCAATGTAAGTGGAGGTATTTACACAAATACAACTTGGACTTTGGCGAATAGTCCCTACATTATTGTTGATACTGTTGTAGTGTTTCCGGGCGTTACTCTTACAATACAACCGGGAGTACAGGTCAAATTTAATGATAGTATGAGATTAGAAAATAGGCAAGCTAATATAATTGCAATAGGTACAATAACAGATTCAATAACATTCACAAGCAATTCCTCTTCCCCTTCTCCGGGAAGTTGGAAAGAAATATTTTTTAATGAGAATATTTCATCAATATTCAAGTATTGTCATTTCAAGTATGCAAAAACAGCCGTCTTTTATCTTGCAAATGGTACCAATCAAATTTTGAATATTAAAAATTCAACCTTTGACTATAATTTGAACTGCTTAAATGTGGTTAACAACAATAACTCGACCTCTTATGTCGATTCGTGTTCTTTTAGAAAAAACAGCGCAGTCGTTCAAACTCCCACTTATCTTACTAAACAGCTAATGATGAATCATTGCTCTATTGTAAATAATCTTTTAGGACTGGATTTTGCGTATAGTACGATAGAAAACTCAATTATTGACTCTAATGCTACTGGCATTAAGATACATCTCAATGATAATGTTCTAAATTGTAAAATAAGATATAATGCAATTGGTATACAAAATCAATATATTTCATCTACCGGTGGTAATATTATTACCGGAAATGAAATTAATAATAATGTCATCGGAATTTCTTTAAACATTAATGGTGACAATTTTTCTTCCAATCAAATTTGCAATAACACCGATTACAATTTAAAATATCTTTATACTGGCGGTAATACTGACGTGTCAAATAATTGTTGGTGCAGTATGGATTCATCAATTATAAGCGCAAAAATTTATGATGGATATGATAATTTTAATTATGGACTTGCACATTTTATGCCACTCGACACATCACAATCGTGTTTAATAGCAGGAATTTCAGCTAGTGTATTTCAAAACTATTCCTTCGACATTTTTCCAAATCCTACTTCTGACTATTTAACAGTGGCATTACCAAGAAGTATTTCATCACCTGTAATTGAAATATTTAATATGCTCGGAGAATTAGAATATTCTTCTACAGTTACAATGCAAAAGACAGACATAGATGTATCTGGGTTTACAAGCGGACTCCATATAATTCAAATTGCAACGACCGACAATATAAGCAGACGTAAATTTATTAAGAAGTAAAAAACATCCGCTAACATTACCTTTGCGAATATGCCGGGTTTCTGCAAGTTGCAAATGTTTTTTTTTGCGGTCGCTTCGCGTAATTTTCACATTTGCCATTTAGTTCAGTACATTTAATAAAGTTTTTCGGTTAAGACAATTTTGTGCAAGTAAAACCGGCACATCGCAAAGCTAAAAACCGTTACAATATGATAAAAAAAACTCCTATGAAGCGTCCCTTACCAACAGAGCACCCCACTTATTTCACACATTACATTGATCTTGTAAAAAACGATGATGTAATAAAAGAGTTAAAAAGCCAAATTGCGGAGATAAAACATTTGATATACTAGTAAAATGACATGGTAACGACCAGAATATTTTATCAAAAACGGGCAGCCTTCAAGCCTAACAAAGACTTAATAAATATGGCAAAACGAGAAATAAAAAAAGTAAACACTGAGCAAACTCTGCTAAATGAGCTCTCGCAGCTTATAGAACAAAGCCAACAGCTAGTAGTATCCCATACCAATAGCACTGTTACTATGCTTTTTTGGTATATAGGCAATCGTATTAACCAAAGCATTTTACAAAATAAACGAGCAGATTATGGAAAACAAATTGTCGTTACGCTGTCACGACAATTAACAGAGAAATTCGGTAGAAATTTTGAAGAAAAAAATTTGCGCAGAATGCTTCAATTTGCCGAGCAATTCACCAATAAAGAGATTGTCGTTACACTATCACGACATTTAAGCTGGTCTCATTTTTTGGTGCTTATTCCACTCAAAAAAACCGAAGCCAAATTATTTTATGCACAAAAAGTAGCAAATGAGGCCTTAGGCGTAAGAGATTTACGCAAACAGATTGAAACCAAAACCTTCGAAAGAACTACTATTGCTAATTTACAAGCCCCGACCAACAACCAGACTATTTACAATACGTTTAAAGATCCGTATTTTTTAGATTTTCTTGGTTTAAGAAATGATTATCTGGAAAAAGATTTGGAAGTTGCCATTTTAAAGGACTTAGAGGCATTTATATTAGAATTAGGCAAAGGCTTCACCTTTGTAGAACGACAAAAACGAATGATAATAGATGGCGAAGATTTTTATTTAGACCTTTTATTTTATCATCGTGATTTGAAAAGATTAGTAGTTATCGAATTAAAGTTAGGGAAATTTGAAGCCAAACATAAAGGGCAAATGGAATTGTATTTAAAATGGTTGGACAAGTACGAAAAAAAGGAAGGCGAACTACCACCTGTTGGTTTAATACTGTGTGCCGAAAGCAGCCGGGAACAGGTAGAACTGCTGGAAATGCATAAAGACGGTATAATGGTAGCTGAATACTGGACAGAACTGCCACCCAAAAAACAATTAGAACAAAAAATACATAGCATTTTAACGGAAGCGAGGGAGAGAATAGAAAGGAAAAAGTTATAGGAATAACCAACAAAATTTGCAGTTAGGAACAAATATGATAAAAAAAACTACTATGATTCGTCCCTTACCAACAGAGCACCCGGCCTATTTCACACATTACATTGATCTTGTAAAAAACGATGATGTACTAAAAGAGTTAAAAAGCCAAATAGCGGAGATAAAACATTTAATGGCAGGAATCCCTCAGGAGAAAGAGAACTTTGTTTATTCGCCCGGAAAATGGTCGATTAAAGAAGTTTTAGGCCACATTATAGATACAGAAAGAATTATGGCCTATCGTGCTTTGTGTTTTGCGCGAAAAGACAAAACCAAATTACCGGGTTTTGATCAAAATGCATTTGTGTCCAATGCAAATTTTAATGATAGAACCCTAAAAGATCTGGCCTTTGAATTTGCAATTGTTAGGGAGTCCAACCTTTTATTGTTTAAACATTTTAGTGAAAGTGGTATAAACGAAATCGGGAACTCTAATGGTTCCGAACTCTCTGTACGTGCTATTATTTTTATGATCGCTGGCCATACAACCCATCATGTGAATGTGATCAAGTCGAAATATTTGATGCTTTAGCACACGCAAAAACCTATCACGCTTAAATACACAAAACTTAAAGGTCAGCAGTTTATGCAATAAATACTGCCCATCACGGTCGTGTTACCTTCCCAAATTTGTGATTGCCAATTCACAAACAAACTTCCCAAGAATCACCCTAAGAGATATGAACAAAAACAAGAGTTATTAACAATTAACAGGGCATAAAACATTCCTATGCAGTGTTTATTGAAAAAGATACCGTTATAGCTTTGACAAATAAGATCATAGAATTAAAAAACAGGTTTTTAGAAATAGTTTTAAAAATTATCATCCTCAAAGCCTATTTAAATTTTATATAAAAGGAATAACAATATTGCTTATTGAAGCTAACGCACTTTCTCGACTCCGTTCGAAATGACCATGCGCGCTGTTATTTCGAGCGGAGTCGAGAAATCGCGGGAAGGTTAGGAGCGGCTTTGAATAAAATTAAAAAAGCTCACAAAAAAGAAAAATGAATTTTTAAATTTTAAAATAAAAAAATAAACATGAAAAAAATATTTTATGCACTTCAAATAATGGTTTGCGTAGTTCTGATTTCAAGCTGCGAAAAAGAAAACCAGAGCTTGTCGGTTCCCAAGCCTAAACCGGCATTTAAAATAGGTGAATCTCATGGTGGTGGTATTGTATTTTATGTTGATGAAAGCGGGCAACATGGTTTAGTTACATCTACAATCAACCAAAGTACTTCCATGCGTTGGTTCAACGGCAGTTTTATTGAAACAGCAGCAACCGGCACTAAAACCGGTACCGGATCGAACAACACAGAGGCGATTAATAAAGCCCAAGGCACAGGAGTTTATGCTGCAAGTATATGTGACAAATTAGAATTAAATGGGTATAACGATTGGTTTTTACCTTCAAAAGATGAACTGAATTTATTATATATGCAAAAAGCAGCAGGAGTAATTGGGGATTTTGAAAATGATTTCTATTGGAGCTCTACAGAGAACTCATACAATGGTGCGTGGTCGCAGAGCTTCACGAATGGCTCTAACAGCAGTGCCAATAAAGATGGCGCTTATGATGTACGTGCGATCAGAGCGTTTTAAGTATTAACCTGAGTTCGATTAATAAAATAATTTGTCAAATATTTTTTTATTTGGGCGTTTCCCTTTCTGAAGAAGAAGGGGGCGGGCTTTTCGCTTCAATCTTTTCTAAAAGGAAAAGGATTTACGCGGAATTTATCCTGAGCGTTTGTCGAAGGAATCCTTAACGCAAAAATTACAATCAAGAGAATTTGTTAATGTTCAATGGTCTTACCAAAAATTAATAATCGGTCAGGTTATTAAATAATATTTACTTCCCTCTCCAACTCAACATCAAATTTATCTTTTACCGAATCCATTATTTTTTGTGAAAGGTCATAAATTTCATTGCCTTTTGCATTACCATAATTTACTAAAACCAATGCTTGTAATTTGTGAACCCCTGCATCACCGAAAGTTTGTCCTTTCCAGCCGCATTGTTCAATCAACCAGCCGGCAGCCAGTTTAACATTACCATTATCAAGATCATAACCAACTATGGCAGGGAATTGATCTTTAAGAAGTTCAAATTTTGCACGAACAACTTCAGGGTTTTTAAAAAAACTTCCTGCATTTCCAATTTCAGCCGGGTTAGGCAATTTACTGCTGCGTATATTACAAACAGCTTTGCTGATGGCCTGTATGCTCAATTCCTGAATACCCATTTCATCGAGCTCTTTTTGTATAGCACCATAATTGGTATTAAATACAGGTCTTTTAAGCAATTTATAGGTTACGGATGTAATGATGAATTGGTTTTTCAGCTCACGTTTAAATACACTTTCGCGGTAGCCGAATTTGCAGTCGGCATTCGTAAATGAATGGATCGTTTTATCGACAATATGCAATGCTTCTAATTCATAAAAGCTATCTTTTATTTCAACTCCGTACGCACCAATATTTTGCATGGGGCTGGCCCCTACGTTCCCCGGAATTAATGATAAATTCTCTAAACCCGCATAATTGTTGGCTATACAATGCATCACTAAATTATGCCACACTTCGCCTGCGCCAGCTTTAATAAAATAAAAATCAGCATCTTCTTTTACTACTTCAATGCCCTTCAGATTGTTTTTTAAAACGATACCATCAACGTTTTTTGTAAATAATAAATTACTTCCACCACCTAAGATCAACTTAGGAGTATTGACAAAAATTTTTTTCGAAAGAATTTCGTGAATCCCCTCAACGCTCGATAATTCAGTAAAATAGCGAGCTGAAGCATCAATGCCAAATGTATTTAATTTTTTTAAAGAATAATTTTCGTGGACGATCATTTGTAGAGTTACGAATAACGAATTTTTACGAATTTACGAATCTATACTTGAGCATTGTTATTTATTGCCTACTGTTAAATTGTAAAATTGCCTACTACTGCTTATTATAAATTATACTTCAATATACACCAAAGCGCTCTGAATCCATCTTTCCAGCCGATCTTCTTCCCTTCTTCGTATGTTCTTCCGTAATAGGAGATCCCTACTTCGTAAATTCTGATCTTTGGAACACGTGAAATTTTTGCAGTTACTTCGGGCTCAAAACCAAAACGTTTTTCTTTTAATTTTATATTTTGAATAATGTTTGTTTTAAATAATTTATAACAGGTTTCCATATCTGATAAGTTCAGATTTGTGAAAATATTTGATAGAAATGTTAAAAAATTATTTCCAATGGTATGCCAGAAAAACAATATCCGGTGCGGTTTGCCATCTACAAAACGGGAACCGTAAACTACATCGGCAAAACCATCAATAACGGGCTTTAAAAGAATATTATATTCCTGAGGGTCATACTCCAGGTCAGCATCTTGTATTACTAAGTATTCACCTGTTGCGAGTGAAATTCCTTTGTGCAAGGCGGCACCTTTTCCCTGATTATATTCCTGACTATATAAAACAATATTATTCCCCTGGTTATTACTGATAAATTCTTTTATTACTGCTTCTGTTTTGTCAGTTGAACAATCATTAACAATAATAATTTCTTTTTGAATATCGTTAATTAATGTAACAGCCAATACCTTATTCAAAATAAGGTGAATGGTTGCTGCTTCGTTATAAGCAGGGATAATTACAGATAATTTTTCTTGAGGCATTTTTTAATACTAATTGATAATTTGAGCAATTCCTTTTTTATTTTACCAACACCAAATTTATTTCGTTTTCAAATATAGCTTTTAAATTAATTGTTTCCTCAATCTCTTTCCCCTATTTGCTGGCGCCACATTGCATAATACAATCCTTTTTGATTCAGTAATTCATCGTGTTTGCCCTGTTCAATAATTTGTCCTTTTTCAAGAACAAAAATTTTATCTGCATGCATAATTGTGCTCAAACGATGCGCTATCAATATGGATATCTGGCTATTGCTTTTCGATAGATCCCTGATCGTTTTACTTATTTCTTCCTCTGTTAATGAATCTAAGGAAGATGTTGCTTCATCAAATACTAATAAAGAAGGCTTACGCAACAATGCGCGTGCAATAGACAAACGCTGTTTTTCACCTCCCGAAACTTTAACTCCGCCCTCACCTATCATAGTATCTATTCCCTTATCGGCTCTGGCTAACAGGCTCTGGCAAGCAGCTTTAAGAAGAACATCCATACATTCTTTGTCGGTTGCATTTGGTGCTACAAATAATAAATTTTCTTTGATAGTTCCTGAAAACAGTTGTGTATCCTGAGTTACAAAACCTATTTGAGAACGCAACTGATCAAGGTCGATTGCTTTTCCACTGGTACCATTATAAAGTATTTCACCTTCCTGAGGATGGTATAATCCTACTAATAATTTTACTAATGTGGTTTTTCCGGAACCTGAAGGGCCAACAAAAGCAATAGTTTCACCATTTTTGGCATCGAACGAAATATTATCCAGTGCTTTGTTTTTTGCTGTTTGATGTTTGAAACTAACATTATGAAATGATAATGTTTGCAGGCTTTTTACTGCGACAGGATGCAAAGGTTTTTCCTCTTTGGGTGTATTTAAAATGGT
>JAZKBX010000240.1:0-5947 GCA_040388455.1 Bacteroidota bacterium | reverse complement strand
ACCTTATCTGAATACTATAAGCAGTTTAAAAAATAATGTAATGCAAAATAATGTATCTGCATTCGTGTCTTTTGACAAATCGAATAGTTGGAAAGGAAAAGCAGGATATACTTTTCAGCAGTTTAATGATGGGAATTATATGCAGTCTGCTTATGGTTGGGTACTGTCACCATCCTTAAGATTTTCAAAATTTGAAACTACAATTGGCTATGCTTACAACTATTGCGATACAAAAGACAACCGCTTTGTTCCTGTAAAAACATTGAATGAAATCATTGCTGTCTACAGTTCCACTGCACAAATTACAGGTGAGTACAATCCCTATTTCACTCCTCAAAACCAGCAGATACATTCGGTTCTCGGGAATGTGATTTTCAGCCCTTTTAAATCATTGAGCTTTTCGGTTAATGCAAAAATTGGTTTTTATGCTGTGGCAGATAATCCTTATTTATTCTTAGATAAAAGCACAGCAAATGAGCTTGTCATTACCAGAGGCTTTGTTTCAGAGAAATACTTCCCAATGGAAATTAAAGGAAAAATAAATTATACTCTTTCAAGAAAAATGGAGGTGGAAGCTGATTATGTTTATTTACAAACATTTTACTTTAATAGCAACACCATTAATCTCGCTTTTAAATACACGTTTATCAATGAGAAAAAAGGATAAAAACGATTTGTGGGTTTTTCGTGAATCCAAGCGGACCGGTATCAGAGAGCGGTTTTTGCTTTTTGTAATTGTTATTGCTGGAATTATTTCTGTTGCGCGGCTTGCTGACTGGTGGTTCAGGGAAGAACACATTGCATCATTGCCATTATTCATTTTGCTTTCCATTGTTTTTTGGTATGGAATCTTAAGAGTCATTTTAATTTGGATAAATTATCTTGCAATACAAAAACCTGAAAGCAAAAGCACACCAAAAGGATTAAGCGTTGCTATTTTCACCACAAGCTCTCCTGGCGAGCCATTGAGCATGTTTGAAAAAACGCTGGAAGCATGTGCAAAAATTTCTTATCCACATACAACTTATTTACTGGATGATACACGCAATCCTGAATTCAAAGCTTGCGCTGAACGACATGGAGCTGTTTGGCTCGAGTTGGTTGGTATTCCGGGAGCAAAGGCAGGAAAGATAAATGCAGCTCTTGCAAAAACTACCGAAGATTTTATTTTGGTCATGGACCCTGACCACATTCCGTTTCCAAATTTTCTGGATGAAGTACTGGGATTCTTTGAAGATGAAAAGGTTGGTTATGTTCAGGTTTCACAGGCATATTATAATCAGTATCGTTCATTTACTGCAAAAGGTGCGGCAGAGCAAACGTATGCATTTTATGGCCCGACACAAATGGGATTGTTCGGAAGAAATTGTGCAGTAGCAATTGGTGCTAATTGTACATTCAGGCGAACTGCATTGAATTCAGCAGGAGGACATGGGATAGGACTTGCAGAAGATTTAATCACTGCCATCCGTATCCATGCTGCCGGATGGAAATCAATATATCACCCAATAATTGTAAGTCGTGGTTTAGTGCCCGAAGATTTCGGTTCTTTTTGTAAACAGCAATTAAAATGGGCAAGAGGCGTACATGAAGTGTTATTCGCGGAAGTTCCGCGCTTGTTCAAAAAATTAAATTTCTGGCAACGTATTTCATACATCACAATTGGTACTTATTATTTGGTAGGCACTACCACCCTTATCTATTTAATCATCCCGTTTCTTTATTTGTGGTTTGGAGTATTACCTGCAAAAATGGAGCTTTTGCAATTTATTTTGAATGGATTTCCTGTGCTTGTTATTTCAATACTTGTTTACCTCTATGTGCAATATTGGATGTGTCATCCTGCGGTAGAAAGGGGCTTTCATTGGCGGGGCATGATTTTAAAATTTGCCTGCTGGCCTGTTTTCTTTTTAGGATTTATTTTGTCATTGATGAATTCTGAAATCCCTTATATCCCAACCGCAAAGCAAGCAGTAATAGGAAAAATAACACCTTTCGCAAGACCATTGGTTTTTCAAATCGCATTATTTCTGACAACGGTAATATATATAATATATCAAAGGCGTTATATTATTCCTGAAGCAACGTTAGTGATGACAAGTGGAAAAACATGGGGCATGATTGGTTTTGCAACTGTAGCTGTATTACTTGCCTTTGGTGGAATGTATGCAGTGATGGAGTCGCGAACATTAAAGGCGGAGGATCCATGGGAAAGTGTAGATATAAATAAAATCGCTAATCAAAATGGCAAATAAGAGAAAAAAATGAAAACAATTGTTTACCGTTTTAGCATTACTATTTTAGCAATTGCTCTAGGCACAGGTTTGGTTATATTTTTAACGATGATTGGTAAACAGTCATCGGGACCCATTGAAGATGCAATAACTAGCGTTGGTTCTGGTGTCTCTTCTATTGAAAGTGAATTAATCCTTAATAGCCGGGAACATACACGTTCTAAATCTTTATTGTGGTTTAATAGTTACAGGAATAATGCAAAATTACTTTCTACAAATGATAAAATCATATTGGGAGTTTATGACGATAAAGTTTCTGAATCTTATCAAAGTGTTGTTGACTTGGAAAGCTCCTTACGCACAACATTCCCAATCATTCATTTGTATTCAGCATGGGGAAGCAAGCCCGAAGAAACATTTCCAATTTCGCAAGTAAAAGCAATTTCAGATATCGGTTCGATTCCCGTAATTACTTGGGAACCTTGGTTAAGTGATTTTAATAACGATGATTTTCCAAATATTAATCCTGATTATGCGAAGCGGGATAAAAATGGTTTAAAATCAATTACAAAAGGGTATTATGATAATTATATTGACGAGTGGGCAAAGGACTTGAAAGACTTTGGAAATTTGACATTTGTGAGATTAGGCCATGAGATGAATGACCCTTATCGATATCCTTGGGGGCCACAAAATAATAAACCTGAAGATTTTGTTTCTGCATGGAAATATGTTGTAAACCGGTTTAAAATAAATGGCGCAACGAATGTAATTTGGGTTTGGTCACCCCACCCAGCTTACGAGAACTTCGATGCTTACTATCCGGGGGACAATTATGTGGATTGGATTGGAACAGGAACTCTCAATTACGGAACAGTTGCAACATGGAGTCAATGGTGGTCGTTCGATGAAATTTTTGGAAGATATTATCCACAATTATCAAAATACAAAAAGCCAATTATCATTACTGAATTCGGTTCTTTAAGTGTTGGAGGGAATCGCGCCAAATGGTACGAAGATGCTCTATCATCTATGCCGATTAAATATCCTGCAATAAAATCAGTTGTCTTTTTCCACTGCTTAAACGATAATACAACTACTTATAAATCCCTTAATTGGTATGTTAAGGATGATTCACTTACTATAAAAGCAATTATCAAATCGACCAGAAATTTTCACATTTAATTAATAACTACTTTGAAAAATTATGTTCCCCAATATTAAAAGTAAAATATTTGAAATAACTGTTCACTCCATGATATTGCAGAGTAAAACAGTGGCATTGATTGTCTTCATGGCGTTTTATTCACTATCCATGAGAGCGCAAGAGAAAAAGTGGACGCTAAAAAATTGTGTTGATACAGCCTTGCACAATAATCTGACAATTCAACAATCCATCAATACGAGTGAAACAAATCAAATTTCTTTGAATCAAAGCAAGGCAAATTTACTACCCACATTAAACGGAAGTGCCAATCAATCATTCAGCTCAGGACGTTCGTTAAACCCTGTAAGTTATCAATTTACAACAGGAAGTATATGGAGCAATAACTTTTCCATCAATGGTTCTGTGCCAATTTTTACAGGACTTCAGAACAGCAATGCAATCAAACAAAATCAACTAAATTATGAAAGCACCAAATACGATATTGAAAGTGTAAAGAATGATATAATTATCAATATTGTGAATGCTTATTTACAGGTGCTTTTTGCAAATGAACTTGTCAACAATTCCCTGAATCAATTAGAATTGACATCAGCACAACTGGATAAAACAAAACAGTTTTTAGATGTAGGTAAAAAATCTGAAAGTGATTTTTTGCAATTAAAGGCAGATTTGGCGGGTAAAAAACTTTCACTTGTTAATGCCAAAGGCCAACAAAAAACAACAAAGCTAAACCTTCAGCAAATAATGAATATACCACTTCAGGCATCCTTTGATATTGAATATCCTGATGCAATAGAACTTGAAATATCAAATTTAACAGGCACACAAGAAATAATTGCTTCAGCATTATCAACGCAACCTTCAATAAAATCAAGTCAATTGAAAACACAAAGTGCAATCTATGCAATCAAAAACTCCAAAGGTGTTATGTTTCCCCGATTATCACTTTCAGGCAGCCTGTCAACAAATTATTCAAATGCCAGCAAATTAACCGAAGTGAATTATCTCAATACCGTTCAAAATATCGGATACCTACAGAGTAATTCTAATGAAGTGGTATTAGGAAATGTAACTCAACCAGTTTACAATTACAGCAATTATTCGTTTGGAAATCAACTGAATGATAACCTCAGTAATTCTGTGTCACTATCTCTTTCTGTCCCCATCTTTAACAGCCAAACTCGGTACAATATACAGAAGCAGAAAATCAATCTGGATAATGCTAAACTAAATGAACAAGTAGTTAAAAACACTCTTCAAAAAAATATTGAGCAAGCCTATACCGATGTTGAAAATGGATTGGCGAAATATAGTGCAACAAAGGAGCAAATGGCTGCATTGGCTGCATCATTTCAAAATGCAAATGTAAAATACGACAACCAATTAATGAGTGCCTCGGATTTGTTAGCTGAAAAAAATAAATATACACAAGCCCAATCGGAATATATTCAGGCAAAGTATGAGTTAATTTTTAAAATGAAAGTTTTAGACTACTACAAAGGCACATTAATTTTTTAAAAAATGAAAAAGAAAACAATATTTATAACAACAGGAATTTTGATAGCAGTAGCTGTTTTTTATTTTATCTATAAAAATAAAAATGGTACAAATAAAACTGAATACATTTTTTCTCAAGTTAAAAAAGGTACAATCACCAAGGATATAACCGCTACAGGAGCCCTAAATGCTTTTCAAACTATTGATGTTGGTACACAGGTTTCTGGTATCATATCAAAAATATATGTAGACTTTAATGACATTGTGAAACAAGGTCAAATAATTGCAATGATTGATACTGTTGTATTAGTTGCTTCCGTTACTGATGCTGAAGCTGTTTTTTTGAAGACTAAAGTACTATTTCTACAGCAAGAGAAGGAGTATGAACGGTATAAAGAACTACTTGCAAAAAACGCTGTTTCTCAAAGTGATTATGATCAGGTGGATGCAAACTATCTTTCGGCTAAAAGCACTTTAAAATCAGCAGAAGCGCAATTAAATAGGGCAAAGATTAATCTTAAATATGCAACTATAACCGCACCAATAAGTGGGATAGTAATTTCAAAGAATGTAAATGTTGGTCAAACAGTAGCTGCAAGTTTTGCTACTCCTACCCTTTTCACGATAGCCAATGATCTGAAAAAAATGCAGCTTCAAGCAAAAATTGATGAAGCGGATATTGGTCAAATAAAAAAAGGACAATCTGTAAAATTTAACGTGGATGCTTATCCTGATTTAACTTTTTCGGGAATTGTAGATCAGATAAGACTTCAACCCGTCACTACCCAAAACGTGGTAAATTATAGTGTAATGATAAATGTACCCAACCCTGATTTAAAATTATTACCAGGTATGACAGCAAACCTATCAGTACAAGTAGATGAGCATAAGGATGTGTTTCTTGTGCCACTCTCGGCTACCTTTTTTAATCCTGACTTTATACAACAAAGCGATAGTGTGCAAATGAAAACAACTATCTGGAAAAAATGCAATGGTAAAGAAGATGGATGTTATGAATTAGATGGCATTTTCATTACTCCTGTTACTG
>JAZKBX010000239.1:0-18686 GCA_040388455.1 Bacteroidota bacterium | reverse complement strand
AATAAACCGCTAACAGAGGATTAATATTACTACACTGTATGTACTGAACCTATTTTAGTATCTATGTTATTCCGAAACAAGCTCGGAATGACCTTTTTGTTCCGATTTTTTAGCGGGTTAGTATTGTTAGAGTCAATCAGTGATTATTAGTTTTCCAGTCTTGAAGGTTTCATTATCTTGTGTTAAGCGGATAAAATAAATTCCGCTTGCTAAATCGCCTCTATCAATTTCTATTTTGTATCCGGAAATTTGAGTTATTGTTTTTGCTTTTTGTCCATACGCATTAAAAACATCAAGTTCTGCATTGTATAATGCAGAATTAAATTGAATAGCTGTAATCTCGTTAAAAGGATTTGGATAAATGTTTAATTGATTTGCATCAGTTTCACTTTCTAAGACATTAGAAATTAATGTCAAGTCGCAATCCAAAATAAAAGGTTGGGAGTTGTAATTATTTTTCCAGTTTGTAACCACTTCAGGTATAAACTTCCACTCAACTTTGTTTTCAGAAACTAATATATTTATAGAGTCCATAAGGTCATCCATTTTCACGTTAATGAAATTTGGAGTGGAAAGATAGATTTCCCGAAAAAAGATACTGGTACAATAAAAACCATTTGCAGGAGCGCTTCCAGATTGAATAGCATCAGTGATATGGCGAATTTCATTCATAATAGTGGTAATATTTGTGGTGTCATATACTTCAATCTTACAACCCTCCCCGTAATTGATAAGATGATTCGATGGCTCATGGGTAAAAAAAGAAGTCTTGGATTGAGGTTTCCAGATCCCGTAATCTATTGGGTCATTGGTGTGTCCCGGTGTTGCCGCCCCCCAAAGAATTTCAGGGGCCCATGTATAATTGGGGAATACAACTCCTGCCGTAGGGTTTTGGTAATCTTGCCAGTCATGTCCACTCTGAAGCTGGCTATATAAAAATCCACTCATTACTGTTCCTGGATTTACCCCCAAACTATCATGAAGTTTTGCTACGTCAGCATTGTTGTAACTACTTTCGTGTGCATGAGGATCGCATTCTACATTATTCATATAGGCTGAGGAAATATATTTTAATACATTTTCACCGTTTGAATTCAATTGAACGGTTCCTGTATCGTAATTTATTACTGCCCTAAGCATAATATGATCGCTTCCCAAATGCCACTTAGCTCCTTTAACAGTAGCCAATTGGGCCATCTGTATGATTTTAGGTCTTACGTTGTAAAAGGAAGGAGGGTTAGTTAAGTAAGTGTAATTGTCTTCGTTATGCGAAACAAGGTTGATATATAATTTCGGAAGTTGAGCTTGAGCAATAAAGAATGTGAATACTAACTGCAAGGCGATAAAAAATATCTTTTTCATTTTATTTTTGTAGAGATTATAGTGCTGACTCTGCACTTTTTAGTTATGATTTATTTTGTTCAGCTTCCATTTTCATTGACAAAATATCGACATACGTTTTTTTGTTGATTATTTACAACTATTCGCTACCATTTTAAGAAAAATTATTTGCAAATCACTTTTCAACAAACCTCTTTAAAACGCCTCTGAATAAAGCGTTCTAAAATCTGCTCTGCTAACCGGTTTTGGATTATTAGGATGTGCGAAATCCGCAAAAGCCAAATCAGCAAGTGTATCCAGATGTTCTTCTTTTACATTGATATCGCGTAATTTGTGCGGGATACCCACTTTGGTATTTAAATCAAAAAGGTATTGAATAACCGCTTCTCCTGTATATTCGTCCAATTCCAAGGTACGTGCCATTCTTGCGAATTTATCTTCAAAACCGGCAATGTTAAAACGCATGCCGTAAGGAATGTTAACAGCGTTAGCAAGTCCGTGGTGAGTATCCAGTAAGGAAGATAAAGGATGAGCCATAGAATGTACCACTCCCAATCCTTTTTGAAAAGCAATAGCACCCATCATAGAAGCCATTAACATTTCGGAACGGGAGGCCAGATCAGGCTTTTTTACAGCCCTTTCCAACGAAAGAGAAATTAAACGCATTCCTTCCAGTGCAATTCCATCACACATAGGATGATAATTCTTCGCCAAAAAAGCTTCCATGTTATGTGTAAGCGCGTCCATACCTGTTGCTGCTGTAACTCCTGCAGGTAATCCCATCGTTAATAAAGGATCAGCAAAAACAACTTTTGCAAGAAGTTTTGGGGAGAAAAGAATTTTTTTCTGATGAGTAATGTCGTCCGCAATAATTGCGCTTCTGCCCACTTCACTGCCAGTTCCGGCAGTAGTAGGAATAGTAACAAAATGCGGAACCTCATTTGTTACATAAACATCACCTCCGATAAGATCATCATATTTGAACAGATCTTCTCTGTGATGAATACGTAATACAATTGCTCTTGCAACATCTAATGCTGCCCCACCGCCAATACCAACAATGCTATCACGGTGCGTCCCATCATAAACATCGCCACCTTTAATCACATCACTTTTTACCGGGTTCTTATGAATCTCAGAAAACACCTCAACAGATAAACCTTGTTGTTTTAAATCGGAAATAATCTCTTTAAAGAAAGGAAGTTCCGCAATGATCGGATCCGTTACCAACAAAGGTTTAGAAAGATTATTTTGTTTTAAATAAGCAGGTAATTCTTTAACTGCATTTGCACCAAAACGAATGGTGGTAGGGAAATTGAATTGAACAACACGATTAAAATCCATTTTTTTATAAGTTTATTGATTATGATTTTTAGCCACTAATTTCACGAATTATTTGTTTTCAATAATTCGTTAGATTTCGTGATTTATATTTTTTATTTACCACGTTTTTTTATTCCTTGTATTCGAGGCTTAACACTACAAAACAATTCTTTTGTATTCCAGCGAATCCTTCCCAAAATTAACAATAAGTCCCACTCTTAATTTAGATGCAGCTAAATAATTAATAGTTTGTGCTAAGAACTCATCAGGTATTCCGCTACCGCTTTTAACTTCCAAAATAATTTTATCGAACACCGTGAAATCTGCATAGAACTTATGTTGCAAAATAATATCTTTATAATTAATCAAAAAAGCTTTCTCTCTTTCATAGAGATATCCATTTTGCTTCAATTCATATTCAATAGCATCCTTATAAACTATTTCCAAGAACCCCTTCCCAAGATTTCGGTGAACTTCCATGCAAATACCAATAATCTTATATGCCTCTTCTTTATGAATTATTTCTGCCATTATAGTTCGTTAATTTTTTGACAATACAATAACACCCTAACACAACCATTAATAATTCGTGAAATTCGTGGCAAATAGATATATAGTAAGTACTATATTATTTCAAAATACCTCTTCATCTCCCAGTCAGTTACCACTTTACTAAATTGACGCCACTCCCACTCGCGTGTTTGTGTAAAATGTTCAACGAATTTTTCTCCAAAAAGTTCTTTCGCTACTTCCGAATTTTTCATGGCCTGTGTTGCTTCCCAAAGGTTTGCAGGCAATACACCATGCGACTTATCTTTGTAACCACTTCCTGTTGTAGGAGCCTGTAATTTAAGTTTGTTTTTTATTCCGTACAAACCACTGGCAAGGCAGGCTGCCATAGCCAAATATGGGTTAGAATCAGAACCCACCACCCTGGTTTCCACCCTTGCTGATTTAGGTCCAAGAGGTAATGAACGCAATGCGACTGTTCTGTTATCCACAGCCCATGTTAAAGTTGTAGGAGCCCAGGCGCCTTCTACCAATCGTTTGTATGAATTTATAGTGGGTGCCAACATCGGCAAAATAAATGGTAAACAATGCAACTGACCGGCAATATAGCTTTTGAACATGTCGCTCATATTTTCTTTATCCTTTTCGGAATAAAATAAATTGGTCTTGCTTTTTTTGTCCCATAAACTCTGATGCACATGTCCGCTGCATCCCGGAAGATTTTCATTCCACTTGGCCATAAACGTAGCCATGATCCCGTGTTTATAAGAAATTTCTTTTACCCCTGTTTTAAAAAGTACGGCACGATCAGCAGCTTCTAATATGCCCGAATAGGTTATTGCAGCCTCGTAAACACCAGGACCGGTTTCTGTGTGAAGCCCTTCAATAGGGATATCAAACTTTTTCAACTGATCAAATAAGGCGGTGAAGAAATCATTTCGCAATGTGGTACGTAAAATCGAATAGCCAAACATGCCGGGGCTCAAGTGATTTAGACCGCTAAACTTTTTTTCATGCAAGGTTTGAGGTGTTTCTTCAAAATTAAACCATTCAAATTCCTGGCTAAAATAAGGTGTATATCCCTGTTTTTCTGCTTTACCGATAACCTGTTGAAGCAAATTTCTTGGGCAGACATAAGCAGGCTTACCTATTAATTCACAAAGAAAAAACGGTACATCATTTTCCCATGGAATTTTCCGGAACGTTTTAATATCAACTCTTGCAGGAGTATCGGGATATCCTGTATGCCATCCTGTAAAGGCAACATTATCATACGCTACATCGTTGGAATCCCAACCAAACACTACATCGCAGAAGCCGATGTTACTATTTATGACAGATAAAAATTTTTCTGCGCTAACATATTTGCCGCGCAAAACTCCATCAATATCGGTGATTGCCAGCTTTACCTTCCCGGAGGGGTGATTTTTAACGTACTCTATTATTTCTTTTTCTGACATGATGATGAAAGTTTTATAATTATTTTTTTTACCATTAAGGCACTAAGAACAAAAGATTCAAAAGTTTATTTTTTATTTCTTAGTGGCTCTTTGTGTTCTTAGTGTCTTAGTGGTTTATTTTAAAATTTTAATGATTTTTATAAAATATTTTAAATCCAAGGTACGAAACAACAAGCAATCCAAAATAAATCAAAGCAAGATCAAAATTGTAATACGTCATAGAAACCAATGAAACAATTGCAATAATTAATGCAAGAATAGGAGAAAGCGGATAAAAAGGAACTCTGAAAGGACGCTCTAACTGAGGTTCTTTTTTTCGAAGAGCAATTAACGAGATCATGGCGATAACATAAAGTGTGAGAGCACCAAATACAGCCATAGTGATTATTTCGGTGGTTTTACCGGTAAGCAAAACGATGATTCCAATAGCAGTATTTACCAACAATGCATTTGCAGGAGTTTGGAATTTCGGATGAACTTTCCCTGTAATTCCCGGGGCATACCCGGCCTTTCCAAACTCAAGTGTTGAACGCCCTCCGGCTAGCATCAGCCCATGAAAAGATGCTACAAGGCCAAACAGCCCTACCGTAAGTAACATGTGAAAAAGTAAACTATTACCACCCACTATCATCGCCATTGCCATTGGCAAAGGAGAATCGGATGTTCCACCTTCAGCATTAAACACAATAGCTTCCCAACCTCCAACACCAATTGCAGCAACAAAAGTAAGAACACACAATACCACTAATGTGATTATTGCTGAACCAAAACCTTTTAAAATATCCTTTTGAGGATTGATCGTTTCTTCGGCCACATTAGCAACTCCTTCAATACCCAGAAAAAACCAAATGGCAAAAGGCAATGCAGCAAAAACACCGGTGTACCCAAAAGGTAAAGCATTTCGTGTTAAGTTTTCTGCTTGAAAATGTGGAAGAGTAACTCCGGCAAATATCAGTAATTCAATAACGGCCAGCAAAGTCACAATTAATTCAAATGTTGCAGCAGCCTTTACACCATAAATATTTAACAAGGTGAAGATCACATACACTGTTATTGCTACCCAAAGAATATCGAATTGAGGAAAAATAAGATTAAAATAGGCTCCAATGGCAAAAGCAATGGCGGGTGGAGCAAAAATAAACTCTATATTCTGCGCCATACCGGCAATAAAACCAACATCTTTTCCCAAGGCACGGCCTGCATAATCAAAAACACCGCCAGCTTTAGGTATTGCACAGGCAAGTTCGGAATAAGAAAAAGTGAATGTTACATATAAAATAATAATGAAAAATGTGGCGATAGCCAGCCCCAGTGTTCCGCCTTTTTCAAGACCCAGGTTCCATCCAAAATACATCCCTGAAATAACGTATCCAACACCAAGCCCCCATAACATTATAGGTGTAAGTGATTTTTTTAAACTTTGCGTATCTTGTTGCGGCTCCACTTAATTAAAATTTAACATCAATAATAGTGAAAATAAACTAATTCAGTTGCGAATAATCTTGATCCGGCAGAAGCTTAAATTTATTTCAGATCAATAATTCTCTTCCAGTATTCCGGAAGAGAATTCAGTTTTTCTTTTATAAGCTCTTCAATACGCTTTTTATCCCTACCGTCTTTTAGTTTGATATGTATTAATTGTGGTTCATTAATTGGCTTACCAATCTGTGATACAATAAAAACATTAGCTTCATCGGCAAAATGGTTTTCAACAATTGTCTTGCTCAGGTCCATTGCAAAGTAATTGTATATTTTACCGATATGGCTTACCGGATTTTTACCTGCTGTTGCCTCCATACTCATCGGGCGGTAGGGTGTTATCAAACCATTAACTCTGTTTCCTCTCCCTACCTGCCCATCATCTCCGCTTTCAGCACTTGTTCCGGTTACAGTCAGATAAATGCTTTCCCTTTCATAGTCATCAGCAGTATTGATATAAATAGTTGTATCAGCTAAAAGTAAATTTGTATGGATAAATTCTTTTACCTGTTTAATTTTAGAAACGTAATCATTCAAATCAATAATGTATTTATCAATCATTGCAATTGCAATCGTAAAATAATATCCCGAATGATCTTTAACACCCATCACTTTAATATCTTCTCCGATAAATGGAAATCTATTTTTTGTATCCTTGCTATTTAATAGTTCTTCAATTTTAACGATAGAATTTTCCAGAATTGTGGTGGGATAATATCCCGCACCGAATGATGTGTCGTTTGCCAAAGGGATTTCACCTTTTCCGAAACGGTTAAAAAGGTCAACCAAATCAGTACTTCCCGGACGGATTTTTGAGGTGATTAAAATATCTTTCGAGACATCCAGATGACGGATGTTTTTTTGTAACCAATTTTTTGCTGTTTCAATGGCAATTTCTTCAACAGGAATTATTTTATCATTTACCTTCTGTGTTGCTCTACCGGCAATAATCAGCGAAACAGGTTTTATTATTTTACCACCATTATATGCCGGCATAGATTGCCCTCCAATTAAAAGTGCCTTATCCACATTGTGATGCATGATCACTCCAAATTCTTTTAGATAATACTTACAAAGCTCAATGGATACCTGCTCGGTAATTTGGTCACAAATAGAATCGGGATGCCCGATACCTTTCCGCTCGGCCATTTCTATATCATCATCGATAAAAGTTCCTATGATAATATTATCTGCCATTTTGTTAAAATTTTTACTTTGCCAAATCAACGGGTAAATAAATATTAAAAGTTGCACCTTTTTTCAATTCACCTGATGCGCTTATAAATCCATGATGATTTTCCACAATTTTTTTACAAATAGCAAGTCCTATACCTGTGCCTTTATATTCATCTTTTCCATGCAAACGTTGAAAAACTTCAAAGATCCGTTCATTAAATTGAGGATCGAAGCCTATTCCATTATCACTAACGGTAATGTGGTGGTATTTTTTATGTGGTGAAAGATTTTTATTATCAAATTTATTACCGGTTCCGGTTTCGCTATCAATACTTATTTGCAATGGTTTTTGGTGGTCCGAAAACTTCAGTGCATTGCCGATAAGGTTATACAATAACTGATGAAATTGGAAGCGAATAACCTTAAGAACTGGTAATTTATTTGATTTTATTTTAACATTTTTATCATGAAGCTCTTCTCTAAACTCATCTTTTATTTCTTTTAAAATTTCATTAATATCTGTTTTTTCAAATACTACTTTTTCATTATTTGTATGTGAATAGGCCAACAGATCTTCAATAAGGGTTTGCATCCTCTTGGCAGCTTGTTGCATTCTATTAAAGTAATCTTTGCCTTTTTCAGATAAATTTATTTCTTCTTTTTCGAGTATATGGGAGGCTAAAAGCTGTATTTTACGCAAAGGCTCCTGTAAATCATGACTTGATATGTAGGTAAAAGAAGAAAGTTTTTTATTTATGCTTTCGAGTTCATGATTTTTATTTTCGAGGGCCAAACTTACCTGCTCAATTTGTTTTGTTCTTTCTTTAACAGCCTTTTCCAAAGCAGCATTATTTTCTTTATATGTTTGAATATTTTTTTTTAGAAGCTCTTTTTCTTTTTCTTTGATCAGGTTTAAGGTACGTTCGGTGATATCATGAAAAGCAAGCAGAGTTAGATGTTCATTGTGACTGCTCTGCACAATACGTTTTGCATTAAGAAGCATTATTGTTTCACCTATTCCCGGAAATTGCAATTTAACTTCAAAATCCTCGAAACCTTTGCCTTTAGAATATACATTCTCAATAAGTTTTCGTAATCGAGGAATATTCCATTGCTTATTTCCTAATTCATATAAGAGTATTCCTTCTGTAGAAGCTTCCTTCAAATGAAATTTTTCGTAGAACGATTTATTGGCCGATTTCACACGTAAACTCTTATCAAGAACAATCATTGGCTCATGGATGGTGGCAAGGATCGCTTCTGAATAGTTATAGGATTCGGTTAGTAATTCATTGCGCATTTGCAATTCCTGATTGGTAGTAATAAGCTCTTCATTTGTAGATTCAATTTCCTCTTTTGATGTTTCAAGTTCTTCATTCACACTTTGAAACTCTTCGTTGCTTGACGCAATTTCTTCATTAGCCGACTGGAGTTCCTGGTTAGCCGATTCCTGCTCTTCAGTGATAGAACGCAGATCGTTACGCATAGTCCTTAGCTCTTCTTCCAGTCTTTTTATCTTGTTATTTTTTTGCAATGAACTGAATTTACCGCCTTTGGTGTAGCTTTCCCTTGTTTCCATTTTTTCCTGCTCTTTAAAAAGGATCATCAAAAGAGGTTCATCCCAATTTATGCTTAGCGGAACTACTTCCAAACGAATTATTTTTAAAGAGGAATCAATTTTGATTTCAATACCTGACTTTTCTACTCTTTTTTTTGTTTTAATTGCATTGTGGATCGCTGTACGAAGTTCAAAAGCCATTTCAGGACGAATCAACTTTAATATATTCAAACTGGCTTTGCCCGCTGAATGCTGCAGGTATAAGGAAGTTGCCCCCCTGAACTGGAGGATGTCCATGTCGTAATTAATAATTACGCTTGCCGGCACATAACCTGAAAGAAGAATAGAATCAATTGTTTTATCTAGATCAATCGAACTGGTGTTTACCTGTTTCTCTGAATGTGTAATTACATTTTTTTTAGGAAAAACCGTTCGCCTGAACCCCAATATTGCCTCTGGTAAAACACGTAAGCCTGTGCTTTTTTTACGTGAATATATTTTATATTTTTTATTTACATTAGCAAACAAATTTCCTAATGTTCCGATAGTTTCTGATTCACCAAGCATCAAATATCCACCATCATTTAAAGCATAATGAAACATGGAGATCACTTTTTTCTGAGCTGCACTTTCAAGATAAATAAGCAGGTTACGGCAACTGATAAAGTCAACTCTTGAAAATGGCGGATCACTCAAAATATTATGAGGTGCGAAAACACACATATCGCGCACTGATTTGGCGATGCGATAACCCCCATCACTTTTGATATAAAAACGCTTTAAACGTTCAGCGGAAACTGCTTCAAGCTCCTGTTTTGTATATTCACCAATACGTGCTTTATTGATTGCCTGCTCGCTAAGGTCTGTTGCAAAAATCTGAACGCCTTTGTTACCTGATTTGTTGCCTTGTATCTCAAGAATGGTCATTGCCATAGAATAAGCCTCTTCTCCTGTGGAGCAGGCCGCCACCCATATACGCAATGTTTCACCAGGGGGCTTGCTTTTTAACAGCCTTGGAAAAATGGTAGCTTTTAAATACAAATGAGCTTCTATGTCGCGAAAAAAATTAGTGACATTTATAAGCAGATCCTGGTAAAGCATATCTAACTCCTCGCTATTTTTCGCGAGGTACGTTGCATAGGCTTTTAATGTTTTCTTTTTATTTAAAACCATCCTGCGAAGAATCCGTCTTTTAATGGTGTTCATTTTATAAGGAGTAAAATCAACACCCACCCCTTCATACAGAAGGCGGATGACCCTCTTTAAATCAACATCTTCATTATCTATTTCATCTTCTCTTCCTTTTCCAAATATTTTACGTTTTACGTACCCGAATTTACTCAGGTTTACCAACTTGCGCGCAATTTCTTTTGGTGATAAAACAAAATCGACAACACCTGCAGCAATAGCCGATTTAGGCATACTATAGAATTTTGCTGAATCATCCTGAGCAAAAGTTAATCCCCCTTCATGCTTAATTGCCTTTAGTCCTATAGTACCATCAGTTGCACTTCCCGAAAGAACAATTCCGATAACCTGCTCTTTATGCTGTTCAGCTACTGAAGAGAAAAAAGAATCAATAGAAAGAAAAGCTAATCGGTCCTTTTTTCTGGGACTTAATTTTATATAGCCTGCACTCAAGATCATTTCTTTTCCTGCCGGGATCACATAAATAGTATTCGGATGGATCAGCATACTATTTTTTGCTTCGATCACTTTCATTGGGGTGACCCTGGATAACAGTTCAACAAGGGCACTTTTGTAATCGGGGCTTAAATGCTGCATATAAATAAATGACATCCCGGTGTTAGCCGGCAGGTTTTGAAAAAGATGAGTCACCGCTTCAAGTCCTCCTGCAGAAGCGCCAATAGCGACTATAGGAAAAACTTTATGCTTGGTTTCCTTTTCAGGGATTGCCTTTTTATTTCTGGTTGTTGTTCCTCTCATCCTATAAAAAATTATTATGATCAGTTTTTGCTGAATTTTAATGCTAAAAATAATATTATTTTATTGCGTGATGCTTGTTTTATCTGCAAAAAATAAATAATATTCCTATGCGTTCAGGATGCTCCGGATTCTAATACAAATTGGAATTTTAAAATAGTTTTTTTTATCAACCTCATCTTTTATTCTCTTGAATTGGAGGAAGGCTAATTTGATGCGTTATATTCATTTTGGTTGTATGAAATAAATGTGCCTTGATATAAGCAGGGTGGGACTTTGTCATTAAGTTAAGGACTTTTCTAACAGAAATGCCTGCCCAAGGTTTTCGATGGTTCGACAAACGCTCACCACAGGCTTACTCTGACTGACCAGGCGCTGGTCATATTGAGCCTATCGAAATATGTGCGATGGCTTCTTAACTTAATGGCATTGAGTGCGCCTCTGAATACCTCATAAGGTATTCAGGGAAACGCCCTAATAAAAGGTTTTAGATAAATTGTTTTTATTTTACGAATTGAACTCAGGTAATATCATTTCTAAAATACAGTCCTGACTATTTGAAGACAATACGCTCTGTAAGAACAGAAGATGAGGTTTTTACTTTTACTAAATAGATCCCTTTTGCCGTTTCATTCAGGTTAAGTGGTAATTTATTATTTCCTGAAACTAAACTATGGCTTTCAAAAAGAATGATTTGTCCCAAGGAATTCACTAATTCAACCTTTACAACCCCATCGTTCAAAAGCCCTATTTCTAATGTAAAGCTGCCCTCTGCCGGATTAGGATATACAGCTATCCGGGATATTCCATCTGTAAAATCAATTCCTGAAATACAAGGATCCACAAATATGACTTGGGTTGCTGCACCGCTGCAATTATTATTATCGCTATATGAATACGTAATAGTATGGCTGCCCGCACCGGCTATTGCAGGATCAAAAGAACCTGAATTCACACCTACGCCTGAATAAACTCCACTTACCGGGCTTCCTCCCGTTAATAAAACCGGAGGTTTGTTTATACACATCGTATCATAAGAAGCTGCGGAATAATTAACAGCAGGTCCACCAATGGTGGCTGTAACAGGAGTGCGTGGGCTCACACATGGAGAGGTTTCCACCAGCCAGTTATATAAATAATAATAATAAGTTGGTCCGGCCGATGATCCTGTAATATCTATTACGCCATTAAGACTAAACGGATAAGTCCCACCGGTACTATTCCTCCAAAGGTTCATACCAGTACCTCCAATCCTATAGCTTCCCGGAGTAAGAGATATATTAAGCGTGACAGTTCCAATTCCATTTGGAAATACAATAGGAATAGTTTGTATCTGTGTACCTGCCGAATCCCATAATACAATATTACGAGAGCCGGCTGCACCTGAATTTACAAGTGCAGTTTGTAATGTACACGCTTGAAGTACATCAAATGTTAAATACTGAGTGGATGTATTATTATGAAATCCTCCGCCTCCAAATACAGTAGTAGTGGAAGGACCAACATTACCTGTTGTGCCGGGAGCCTGACTTTCCACATAATAGATAGTGGTTGTATTCAGCAAAGGTGTTGAATAGGTATTACCTGTATTAACCGGTGTTCCACCTGTGGGAGCTGTGTACCAATCAAGAGTTCCACCACCCGTAGCACTTAAACTAACGCTGGATGGCGATGAGCAGCCTATCCCCCCGGTAGTAGCCGGTGCAGATACCGAATTAACAACAAATGAATTTACCGATTGGTCATTCAGGGAATTGCCATCTGCACTACTGTTGGGGTTGCTGGTAAAACTGGTAAAAGTATGCGACCCTAAAGCTACCGCCATTGCAGGCAGGGCCACGGTAACAGATTGTCCGCTCACCAGCGAACCGGTCCAGTTTTGGATCAAAATACTATTATTGTCTATTTTATAATTAACATCGCAGGAAGCAAGTGTGGTTGCTCCGTAATTTTTTATTATCACTGATGGAATAATTGTTGCCACACAGATATTGCCCGAAGGATTTACAATGCTGCTCATCCCTGCATCTAAAGCTATAGGGTTGTTACACTTTACAGATGTGGTGAGTGCATTACGCATCGGGCTATTTAACATAATGGCCTGTACCCTTGCTTTTTGATCGTTGGAGAACATATACATACAGGCATCATTAACATAATCCATATAATTCATGTACATATCTCCGTTTGGGCTGTTACTGCATGTGACGTTTGGAAATGAGGGGCAACCATAATTTGAAGCCTGTTGAGTTGGCGTATCATTACAAAAATCATTGGCACAGGAGCCGTCACCCCAGATGTGGCGTAAGCCAACCCAATGACCTATTTCATGTGTTACTGTTCGTCCTTTATTGTAGGGGGCTGTAGCAGTTCCTGTGTTTCCAAATGCGGTATTTAAAATTACCACTCCGTCTGATGTACTTGAGCCATAAGGGGCGCTCAATCCTCCTAGGCCCGAACTCCCGGGATTTGGAAATGTTGCGTAGCCCAATAAGCCGCTGCCTAAACTTAAGCACCATATATTCAGATAATTGTTAGGGTTCCAAATAGTAGCCGGCTTTATTGTAGCATCAACATACGATGTGCCATAAGGTGGCGCAGAGAAACCGCTGGAGTTTCTGTTTATCCTGTTAATACCGGGTTCCGCCAATGTATTTCCGGAAGGATCAACAACTGCAAAACAAAAATTGACCTCGCAATCCGCAGCTACACCGGTCCATGCAGACGGAACGCTGGAAATGTCAGCATTTAATTTTCTAAAATCTTCATTCAAAATTTGAAGTTGGGAATTTACCTGGGCCTGGCTTAAGTTGGAGCCTGTACCGGTGGCTTCTCCATTGTGAATCACATGAACAATTACCGGAATAGTATATACCGTGCGGCTTCCACCGACACCTGATTCTATCAGAGGCTGTAACCATGTTTCAAAGCTATCTGGAAGTATTGGGCTCCCACAGGTTCTATGAGCAGGAGCACCAATATTTTGGGAATTGAGAGACACCTTTGCAACTAAAATTATCAGAAAAATTATCGAAAGCTTGTAAAGTATTTTCATCTTTTTGCTTATACCGGATCAATTATTTCATAACAATGCGTTGCCTTAACACAGTCGATAAAGTGGTCGCCTGCACAAAATAAACTCCTTTTGCTTCCCTATTCAGGTTAAGTGATAATTTGTTATTTCCTGAAACAAAATTATGGTGCTCCACAAACATCACCTGCCCTATCGAATTCATTAATTCAACCTTAACTTTTTCGTCATTCAAAAGATCTATTTGTAAAGTAAAGCTTCCATTAGTAGGGTTAGGATACAAGGCCATCCCGGACAATTCATCATTGGAGCTTATTCCTGTAACACACTCTATCACATAAACAGTCTGACTGGCGGTATTCGTGCAGTTACCGGTATCACTGTACGAATAGGTAATAGTATAACTTCCTTCTCCAGCTGTTGCAGGATCAAAAGAGCCTGAATTTACTCCAACACCTGAATAAACACCGCCTGCAGGCATTCCACCTGTTAATACAACAGAAGGTTTATTGGAACAAATGGTGTCATACGCAGCTGCGGAATAAGTAACAGCGGTTCCTCCAATGGTAGCAACAACAGGAATACGGGGACTAACGCAGGGATCGTTTTTAACCAGCCAGTTATAGATATAATAATAAAAATCCGGTCCGGCAGATGACCCGGTAATAGTGATCACACCATTAAGAGTAAAAGGATAAGTTCCACCTGTATTGTTTCTCCATAGGTTCATTCCCGTTCCTCCTATCCGATAGCTTCCGGGTGCAAGGTGAATGTTCAGC
The DNA here is from genome assembly GCA_040388455.1 of Bacteroidota bacterium. Taxonomy (GTDB): domain Bacteria; phylum Bacteroidota; class Bacteroidia; order 2-12-FULL-35-15; family 2-12-FULL-35-15; genus 2-12-FULL-35-15. The sequence goes on along the minus strand of JAZKBX010000239.1, from coordinate 4,085 downwards.
GTAACGGTTCCTGTTCCATTTGGGAAACTGACAGGGACACTTTGCAGTTGAACGCCTGTAGTATCCCATACTATAATATTGCGAGTGCCGGCAGCGCCTGAATTTACCAATGCAGTTTGTATGGTGCATGCCTGCAAAACATCAAATGTTAAATATTGTGTGGAGGTATTATTATGATAACTTCCTCCTCCGAAAATGGTAGTAGTAGCAGGGCCAACCGAACCTGTGGCTCCTGCATTCTCGCTTTCCACATAGTACGTTGTTGTGGAACTTATAGAAGGTGTGCTGAAGGTGCTTCCGGTAGTAAGTGGGACTCCTGCAAAAGGTACGCTATACCAATTAAGAGTTCCACCACCTGTTGCGCTTAACGTTACAATGGAGGGCGTTGTGCAGCTGAATCCATTAGTGGCAGTTGGAGCGGGTGGAGGATTTACCGTAATAAAAGAAGTTTGAAGTACAGAATCTGTACCACATGCACTGCTCACAACCAGCTTAACATTATAGGTGCCGGCAGTTCCATAGGAATGGGAAGGATTATACAATGCGCTTGTAGAGCCATCACCAAAATACCACGTTGCGTTGCCTGCATTGGTGCTGGTGTTGCTAAAGTTTACAACAAAAGGCAGCACGCAGCTACTTGTAGCAAAAGCTGTAAAAGCGGCATTAACAGAACCCGAAAAAACAGGCCCTACACCAACAGCATGCCATGCATTTGTAGTTGCTATTACTTCCGGGGAGCATCCACCATACAAATCCACAGCAGCCTGAATAGTACCTGTACGCGCATCTGCATAAGTAGTACCCGGTGTAAAATAAACTGATAAACCACGAAAAGCTATTTTTTCAGCTTTTGCCATTGTGATACCACTAACGTTAAATGCAGCACCATTATCATTTGTTCCGCTACCACCCATACAAAGTAAATAATACCAATAAATGGATGGGCCAGCATTTCTATGAGGCTCACCACCACCATCCCAATTGGTACCTAAATAACAATTGGGATCTCCTAAATTGGATGGGTTCGACATATCTCTAAGTCCGCTATTGTTAGTCATATTATCTGCACCCATTAACCAGTCGTTTTGAGATGGGCGTGCAAAAACCTCAATGGAAGTCCCAAAAATATCGGCAAAGCCTTCATTAAGTGCATCTGATTCATCTGTTCCACTGCCTCCCAAACCGGCAGTATATTGAACCAGGCCGTGAGTAACTTCATGGCCGCAAATATCAAGAGCAGTCATAATTTTAAACCCTTGCGATGTATTGCCATCGCCATAGGTCATTTCTTGTCCGTCCCAAAAAGCATTCACATAATTTACGTCATAGTGAACATAACTTAAAAGTGCAAAACCGTTTCCATCTATACTGTTACGGTTATGTATTGTTTGAAAATAATCATACGTTTTTTCAGCACCCCAATGTGCATCAGATGCTGCCTGATCAGTTCCTGTAACATTCCAGGCACTTGAAGAGCTTGTAAAATCGGTGTTGGTATAGCTAGTGGAATTATTCAGGTTAAATGTTTTAATTCCGTTGCCTCTGCCGGTTTCCTGAAGCCGGTACTGGTTTGTTCCAAAATTATCGGAAGTCATATTTACAGCGCCACTATACTTTGTATTTGCTGTACCTAACACATCTGCTGTGTGAATGATCGGTTTTTCAGCAATTACTTCAGCTGTTAGTGCATCTACAAATACATAAGCGCGGTAAAGCGGTTTTTCAGCGTAAATATTAAATTTATAAGCAAGGCGAATGTTAGCTGCCGAATAATCTGCTCCTGATCTATGCACCATCACTAATTCGCCTTTAGGAAAATAAGTGAAATCAGGCTGCTTCAGCATCACACGCATGGCAACTTCCTGCGTTTTGTTTTCCCATTTATATCGGATCGCATTTACTTTTTTTAATGCGCTTTCCAATGCAATGGTCTCCGTAACTGAAGCAAAAGGGCCGGTGTTAATATTCAAAAAATAATCGCCATTAACCGAATATAATCGTCCATCTTTGCTATGTGTAATGATCATCGAGCCTTCTACAGGAAAATTGTTTACGTATTCTTTGTAACGAGTATGAGTAATATTTAAGTCATCATTTATTACATCATACGCTTTAAAAGTAATGTTATCAGGCAAATTAAGCGCATGGGTTATCCAGGCCGTAAAACCTTCTTCTTTAATGTTCTCATCAGGATTAAATTTTATGAAATAAGGGAGGTTGGTATTTTTGCTGTAGCTAACAGTTGTTGCATTTACGAGGCGTAAAGCCATCTGCTGAGCATATACAGGCAATGCTGTGAGACATATAAAAGAAAAAACAACTCTTATAGAAAATGTTTTGTTTGTTTGCTTCATAGTAATTGTTTTAAAAATAAAATGAACAAATAAAAACCGAGAAAAAACATTTCGGTAATACGCCAGGAACGAAGCTAAAAAAAATTTTCCATTAATCCAACTAACGCCTGTTTACATTTTTATGTTCTTAATCAAACCTCGCATTTAATAAAAACACCAGCAAAAACACAGCCTAAGATATTACTCCGTTAATTAAAAAAGAAAATTAATGGAATAAATAATTGCAGTATTTGTTGAAATTTACCAATTATCCCAAAAATTCGACACTTAGACGGCTCAGTTTCACTGATGTGCGTTTTTTTAAAACTAATCAGCAAAAAAAGCTTGTTTGTCGAAATTTTATTTAAATTTGCACCGAACAAAAATGATAGGGTATTAAAATTTTAAATCATAACTAAGTTTTTGATTTTTTATGGATTCCACACAACTCCGAATTTTACTGGCAGATGATGATCTGGACGATTGCTTTCTTTTTAAAGAAGCATTGGATGAGTTTCACATATCCGTTTGTTTTACAATTGTAAATGATGGGGAACAACTTATGCAACTTCTAAGAAAGAAAAGTACACATCCCGATGTTCTTTTTATTGATATGAATATGCCCCGTAAAAACGGATTTGAGTGCCTGGAAGAAATAAAACGTTGTGAAAAATTGAGATCAATTCCGGTAATTATTTTCTCCACTTATTTCGATCGGGATATTGTAAACATGCTTTATCAGAAGGGTGCGCAATATTATATTCAGAAACCCCGCGAATTTGGAAAGCTAAAAAAAGCGATCCACCTTGCTCTCTCCATGACTGTAAAAGAAAAATTCATCCAGCCACCATTAGAACAATTTGTGCTCAGTATTTTTTAAATAAAAAAATTGGGAATCAGATTAAACGGCTATAAAAAACAATTATTTTTTATAGCCGTTTTTTGAAACTTGTACACCGAAAAACCAATCTAATTAAGCCTCTCAGATTTTCACAACCAGACAACTCTTCAACAATACCAACAAATGGTGATTTGTCTCACAGCCCATTGCTATTCGAACAAAAAATTTATACATTTACTGCTAAATGCATAAAACCCAAATTTAAATTTTAAAAATATGAAGTGTAAAATACTCGTTTTTGTACTGTTTATTTTTTCATTGTACAATTTTGTTATTGCACAAAACACAAGTCCCTTTGATTCTTACAAGGCTGAAGCGGATGGGTATTTTGTCAATTTCATGGAAACATCAGCTGGTATTGTAGCTACAGATAATTATGCTTCAAACATTTATCTTTTTAGTGAAGGCAAGTACACTATTTTATTTAGTTCACCTGGCTGTGGCAGATATATGCAACTGTCGCCTGATAAAAAAAATATTGGTTTTAAATATATTCAAAGCGATGGTAAACAAGCTCCTGCTTTATTAAATATTCAAACAAAAACAATTACTTTATTACACGCTCCGATTGATCTATGCGGCCAGGTTAGCTTCTCTCAAAATGGAAAAACAGCTTTTACTATTGGTAATGAAATGGTAATAATTGAAGGCAATAATTCTACTAATTATTCCTTAGGTCAATACGTTAATATAGCTCCAATATCACCTGACGGAAAACATGTTTGTTTCAACGATGATCAAGACCAATTGTTTTTATTGACTTTATCAAATAACGAGGTTATTAAATTAACATCCGGTGTAAAAGGAAATATGTATCCAATTTGGTCGCCCGATGCTTCTAAATTAATGTA
>JAZKBX010000238.1:0-3190 GCA_040388455.1 Bacteroidota bacterium | reverse complement strand
CACAAGCCTTGTTGTGCAAACATGATCCTGGACGATGGGAAATTTTTTCGTGAAATAGAGGATAATTGCTGGAGTGCCGAAAAACGGATCAAAGAATGTGATCATCACCATGTGGATGTTCAGGTGCTATCTACTGTTCCTGTAATGTTTAATTACTGGACAAAACCGGAAGACTGCCTTGAACTATCTATATTCCTGAACGATCATATTGCAGACATTGTTAAGCGTTTTCCAAAACGATTTGTTGGTTTAGGAACAATACCAATGCAAGCCCCGGAACTGGCGATAAAAGAATTGGAACGTTGCAAAAAAATTGGTTTGGCCGGTGTTCAGATCGGATCGCATGTGAATGACTGGAACCTTAATGATCCTAATTTATTTCCAATTTTTCAAGCCTGTGAAAAACTTGGAATGGCTGTTTTTGTTCACCCCTGGGATATGATGGGACAGGAAAAAATGCAGCGTTACTGGTTGCCCTGGCTTGTGGGTATGCCCGCTGAAACCTCTTTAGCAATTTGCTCTATGATATTTGGCGGTGTGTTTGAACGATTACCAAATTTACGTGTTGCATTTGCTCATGGTGGAGGTTCTTTCCCTTCTACCATAGGCCGTATAGAGCACGGTTACAATTGCCGTCCCGACCTGGTTGCAATAGATAATCCTGTAAATCCAAGAGCTTATCTTGGTAAATTTTGGTTGGATAGTTTAGTACACGACAAAGCAATGCTTGATTATGTTGTGGAATTGGTGGGCGCAAATCGAATTGCCATGGGCAGCGATTACCCTTTTCCACTGGGCGAAACAGAGCCTGGTGCATTAATTAAAGGAACAGCATACGATCAGAATGTGAAAGAATCACTGCTCAGCGGTTCTGCTTTAGAATGGCTGAATTTAAAGCGTGAAATGTTTGTGTGATAGGTTATATTAGTATAAAAGCTAGATTGTTTTCTCCACCAATGTCATCCCGATTGGCTTTTTGCCAAGAGGGAACTTATCAATTATTAGCAAGGTCACAAATAAAAACAAGATCCCTCGCAAAAGGCTCGGGATGACAGAAGAAGGTATAAACAATCTTTAAATCGTAATACTATTTTTGCGTCTGCCTTCTAATATTTTAAGGAAAGAACGTGTCCTGATCTCATCCATTGTTAAGCCGGTTGCTGTAACATCTTCTACTGAAATAGCACCACAATTCATCGCACGTAAAAAATAATTAAGCAAGCCTTGTCCTGTAGCGGCATCATCAAATACATCGTCCGTTAGTGTAGCTCTTGCAGCCTTTTCAACAAAGGCTTTTAAACGTTTAGCCGCATCCTCATAACTCTCTAAAAAGAAAGAGTATACAGCAGCGTAACGCATAGGAAATTGGGCAGGATTTAGATCCCAACCTTGGTATAAACCTTTCCATAATGAATAACGGGTATGGTCATAAGCCTTTTTCCAATTATGGAAAACTACAGCTTTATTTTCTGCAAGTTGTTCAGGTGTAAGATTAGCTCCTCTATTAGGACCTATCGGCATTACATTGGTAGCTCCATCAGAAAGCCAGATCCCTGTTGCCCCTAAAGACACTTTCATAAAATGGTGTGCAAAATCACAAACTGCATGTCCCATATCCTGGTATTTAGCGGTGATGTTGCAAGCTGCGGTATAGTCGTACGTGCCAAAAGCTGTTGCGATCATTCTTCCTTTACTGGCTTCTAAAAAAGACCTCAATGGATTTTTTCCGTCTTTATCAATTACAGCTTGCGTGGTTTCTACCATCATTTCCATTTTAAGCGCACCACTTTCAATTTTTGTGTTGGCTTCAATGGTTTCAAACATTTTTATCAATGCGGCTATCTGTTCAGGGATGGTAACCTTGGGCAACATCACCACAAAATTATCAGGAAGTTTTCCATTAGTTTCTTCAGATAATGTAGTAAGAAAAATATCGAGTGTCCTGGAACCTCGCTCTTTCATATCCTCTGTAAATGGCTTGATACGAATACCAATAAATGGTGATAAAGAATTCGCTTTCATCCCTTTTGCCACCTCTTTTGCAGCCTGTACAGCTGTTGCATCTTCTTCTTCCCAGGAACGGTTACCAAATCCATCTTCAAAATCAATTCTAAAATCTTCCAGGGCTTCTGTTTTAAGCTTCCCAATCACTTTATTATAGGTTGTATAGGACAACCAGGCTATTTCTTTTTTACGCTCCATTTCAGAGCTATTATCCATTTTTTTGATCAGGAGTTCTATACCCTTCGCATCAGAAGGCAATGATGCGTGACCTGGTAATTCTATCGCTTTTGCAAACGCCACAAAATTCGGAGCATTATTCAAAAGTGTATTAAGGGCTGCCTGCCCCATTTTTTCTGCTGAATCAGCAGAGAACAGATCCGCTCCACCATAAACGGTATGAACCGGTTGCCTATCGGGCTTGTCGCCAGGATAGATTTTTTGAAAGGCTTTATTCGCTTGTCCTAATTCGTTCAGGATGGATTCTTTTTCGTTTTGTGGTATTGATAATTTCATGAAATTCAATTTGAAAATTTGAAAATTTAATAATTTGAAAATTAATTTGCACCTTTTTAATCAGCACATTTTTAAATTGCTTACTGTAAAATTGCTTAATTGTTTTTTAATTGCCTACTGCCTAATTGTAAAATTGCCTAAATTAAAAATCAACTCCCCCTGTAAGTTGAATATCCAAAAGGGTTTAACAGTAATGGCACATGATAATGTGAATCATCTGATACTTCAAAAGCAATGGTAACTGATGGATAAAATCCTTTTATCCCTAATGCTTTAAAATACGAAGCGGTATCAAAGATCAGCCGATACGTTCCAACACTTAATTTTATATCAGAAGAAATTAAATTCGGAAGCCGCCCATCCGAATTGGTTTTGCCTTCTCCCATTTGCAGCCATTTATTATCTGTTGTTTGTTGTTCTAAAACAATAGAAACGCCCTGAGCAGGCTTACCTAAAGTGGTGTCTAAAATATGGGTGGTTATCTGGCTCATTCTATTAATTTATTTAGTCGGATATGTGTGATCTTATTTTGTTCGCTCATTGCAATATTAATTTCTGTTGCCTCATCATTCACTAAACGAGCTTTAAGCAATGCTAACATTTCATCAGCAGTTTTTCCGGTTGCACAAACGATAAAGATGAATCCGAATTTTTTTTCATACGCAATGTTACC